>NZ_AKJR01000257.1:0-2533 GCF_000282235.1 Pseudomonas sp. GM24
CGATCTTTTGCTTTTAGGCAGTTTTCCAGGTGATTTCTTCTTCACCATCGGCGCTGATGCGCATCCAGCGATCCGCCGTTTCCTCGCCTTCTTCTTCAACCCACGTGCCCGGTGCGCAACGCACTTCCACGTTCAGCGCAGCGAATGCAGCGCGGGCGCAGGCGATGTCGTCGTCCCACGGCGTCTGGTCGCTTTCCAGGTACAGGCTGTTCCATTTGCCCACCGCTTTCGGTAGCCAGGTCACCGGCACGTTGCCGGCCTTGCACTTGTAGGTCTGGCCTTTCTGTACCCAGTCACTGCACGGGCCCAACGCGGCGCCCAGCCAGGCCGAAATGGCCTTGTGGTCGACGTCGGCGTCTTTCAGGTAAATCTCGATATCCGGTTGGCGCATGGATGTCCTCACTGCGGGTCTGAAAAATCCATTCGCGGATTTAGCCGGCCCCGGGCAATCGCCCGAGACCAAAAGTTATTGAAGAACGAAATAATCGTAGCGCATCGACACGGTGGTCTCGAACGGCTCGGCCTGTTCGATCACCGCCGCGCGACGCTCGGCACTGGCGCGCCAGCCGTGGGGTGTCATCGCCAACAGGTTGGCGCGATCCTCGGGCTTGTCCAGTGTCAGTTTGAATTCCAGGGTTTCACTGTGCGCCAGCGCCATGCCTTCCGGCACCAGGGCCAGGTGCTTGTCGTCGGTGTATTCGCGCACTTCGTCGTACAGGCGTTCGCGCAATTCCATCAGGTGGCCGCTGGTCGGGCCGACTTTCATCAGACCGCCGCCGACACTGAGCAGGCGCTTGGCTTCTTCCCAGTCCAGCGGACTGAAAACACTGGCGAGAAACTGGCAACTGCCCGACGCCAACGGCACGCGGGCCATGCTGGCGATCAACCAGCTAATCGCCG
The DNA here is from genome assembly GCF_000282235.1 of Pseudomonas sp. GM24. NCBI lineage: Bacteria > Pseudomonadati > Pseudomonadota > Gammaproteobacteria > Pseudomonadales > Pseudomonadaceae > Pseudomonas > Pseudomonas sp. GM24. The sequence goes on from NZ_AKJR01000257.1 coordinate 901, forward strand.
GATTACGTTTGCAGGCGCGTTTGACCGCTTCACGGGAAATATCCAGTGCGTAGCCATCCGCGTTCGGCAAGGCCTCGGCGATTTGCGCGGTGTAATAACCCTCGCCGCAACCGATGTCGACCCAGCGATCCGGCGCATAACTCGCTGCCAGTTCGGCCAGACGCTTGGCCACCGGCGCGTAATGGCCGGCGTTCAAGAAGTCACGGCGCGCCTCGACCATGGCCTGGTTGTCACCAGGGTCGCGGCTGTTCTTGTGTTGCACCGGCAGCAGGTTCAGATAACCCTGCCGCGCGCGGTCGAAGCGGTGGCCGGCGGGGCAGACCACGCCGTTGTCCACTGTATTCAGCGGTTCACTGCAAATGGGGCAAGCAAGCATCAGGCGAGCAACTTGATCAGGGTCTGGTAGTAGATCTCGGTCAGCACGTCGAGATCGGCTGCCAGCACGCGTTCGTTGACCTGGTGAATGGTCGCGTTGACCGGCCCCAGTTCAACCACCTGCGTGCCCATGGTCGCAATGAAGCGGCCATCGGAAGTACCGCCGCTGGTGGACGCTTTGGTCTCGCGACCGGTGATGTCCTTGATGCTCGCGGACACCGCATCGAGCAGTGCGCCCGGTTCGGTGAGGAACGGCAGGCCGGACAGCGCCCAGTCGATGTGCCAGTCCAGATCGTGCTTGTCGAGAATATCGGCCACACGCTTCTGCAGGCCTTCAACGGTCGATTCGGTGGAGAAACGGAAGTTGAACACCGCCACCAGATCACCTGGAATCACGTTGGTCGCGCCGGTGCCGGAGTTGACGTTGGAGATCTGGAAGCTGGTCGGCGGGAAGAAATCGTTGCCGTGATCCCAATGCTCGGCGGCCAGTTCGGCCAGCGCTGGAGCGGCGAGGTGGATCGGGTTTTTGGCCAGATGCGGATAGGCGACGTGACCCTGAATGCCTTTGACCGTGAGCTTGGCGCCCAGCGAGCCGCGACGGCCGTTCTTAACCACGTCGCCGACCAGAGTGGTGCTCGACGGTTCGCCGACGATGCACCAGTCCAGACGCTCGTTGCGTGCCGCCAGACGCTCGACCACAGCCTTAGTGCCGTGGTGTGCCGGGCCTTCTTCGTCGCTGGTGATCAGGAACGCGACCTTGCCCTTGTGGTTCGGGTAGTCGGCGACAAAGCGCTCGGCGGCAACGGTCATCGACGCTAGGCTGCCTTTCATGTCTGCCGCGCCACGGCCGCAGAGCATGCCGTGTTCGTCGATCACCGCGTTGAACGGGTCGATCTGCCACGCGGTCACCGGACCGGTCGGCACCACGTCGGTGTGGCCAGCGAAGCACAGCACCGGGCCGTCGTTGCTGCCGTGGGTCGCCCAGAAGTTATCCACATCTTCGATGCGCATCGGCTCGAGAGTGAAACCGGCATCGCCCAGGCGCTGCATCATCTGCTTCTGGCAATCGGCGTCGACCGGCGTCACGGACGGACGGCGGATCAGGTCGATGGCGAGTTGGAGGGTCGGCGAAAGGTCGGCGTGGGCCGTCATGTAAATAACTCCGGGTGCGCACGGTAAACCTGTAGGAGCTGCCGAAGGCTGCGATCTTTTGATTTTGTTTTTTAAAATCAACAGCAAGATCAAAAGATCGCAGCCT
>NZ_AKJR01000258.1:0-18007 GCF_000282235.1 Pseudomonas sp. GM24
CATCATCCCCCAACCTTATCGCGCACCATTCAGCCTCAGCCGTGTTCGTTGTGACCCAAAGCCCTGTGCCTGACACTCAGGATCAATACTGGCCTGCTGGAGTTGCTGCGATGAATGAGTCTGTGCGTTTCGAAGATAAAGTCGTCATCGTCACCGGAGCCGGTGGCGGCCTCGGACGCGCCCACGCATTGTTGTTTGCCAAACAGGGCGCCAAAGTGCTGGTCAATGATCTTGGCGGCTCGACTCAGGGCGAAGGCGCCAATGCCTCCGCCGCTGATCGCGTGGTTGCGGAAATTCGTGGGGCTGGCGGTATCGCCGAAGCCAACCACGACTCGGTCACCGACGGCGACAAACTGGTACAAAACGCCCTCGACGTCTTCGGCCGGGTCGATGTCGTCGTCAACAACGCCGGAATCCTGCGCGACAAGACCTTCCACAAAATGGACGACGCCGACTGGGATCTGGTTTACCGCGTCCACGTCGAAGGCGCCTACAAAGTTACCCGCGCCGCGTGGCCACATATGCGCGAGCAAAACTACGGCCGGGTGATCTTCACTGCCTCGACTTCAGGTATCTATGGCAACTTCGGCCAGTCCAACTACGGCATGGCCAAGCTGGGCCTTTACGGTCTGACCCGCACCTTGGCCATAGAAGGTCGCAAGAACAACATCCTCGTCAACGCCATCGCGCCTACCGGCGGCACGCGCATGACCGAGGGCCTCATTCCGCCGCAAGTGTTCGAGCAACTCAAACCGGAACTGGTCAGCCCGTTGGTGGTGTATCTGGCCAGTGAACAATGCCAGGAAACCTCCGGACTGTTCGAAGTCGGTGGCGGCTGGATGGGCAAGGTGCGCTGGGAACGCAGCCTCGGTGCCGGGTTTGATCCGCGGGTGGGCTTCTCGCCGGAAGATGTCGCGGCGCACTGGCAGCAGATCTGTGATTTCGAAGGGGCGGCGCATCCGAAGGACAATATTGAGGCGTTGAAGGAAATGATGGCGAATTTGCAGAAGTATTCGCTTTAAATAGTGTGGCCACCAAGCTTGGGCTTGGTGGCCACACCCCATTAAGCGTATCGTTTTTCAGTCATGAATTTTGGGGCCTTCCAGTTGGGGCCTTTAATAGCTAAGCCTTTATCCCCGTGTGCCAGTACTCCGGACGCAATGAGTCGTTTGTAGGCATCCTCAAGGGCTCCATATTGACTGATCAAATCTCGGTTGTATTGTCTGATCATCATGTCCAGGTGCGGATTTGGTTTGAACAGTGAAAATACGGTGACGATGTCATCCAATGGTTCATTTTTCACAATTTGCTCAATGGTATTCATTACCACATCTCCTTAAGCAACTTCTGGTACTCACGCTCTTCTTGCCGCCTTGCAGCTTCCAGCGCCTCTGGCGTATATAACAACGTTGGATCATCTTTAAGCTTGTAATCCTCCAGTGTTGCAGTGTGGACGTTGTTCCATACGGAAGAGTCTTTATCGGGCATTTCCGTGTCGTCATATCCCAAGGCTTTAAGCCTTTCGAACTCTCTGATCTCATGAGTGTAGAAGCGTTTGTCGGTATCGGTTACCTCTAGTTCTCCTCGAAAAAATCGTTCTAGACGATCGATCATTATTTTATTTGCATCAGAATCTGGGAACTTTGAAGTGTGTAGCTTCACGATATCAATTCCGTTTTTTGCGATGATCGACGGTACCCAGTCCGAGCTTGTAACCGGTAAACCTGTTTCTTCGGGGTTGAAATCTCGCCCGCTGTGTTCCCCGTCCTCGACACCCCCGTACGGACTGCTGAACACCACATAAAGTGGCGCAATTCCCGAGTCATCGGGGAACACGATGACGAATCGTTCCCAACCTTCGACAAGGATCGGATTGAGGTCCAGCCGTCCTTCAATCGGAACAATAGGAGCGCCGGAATAGGCTGGCGCATCAGTCTCGGCAATGGGCGATACAGTCGAGCTGTTACCCGGCGAGATAGCCGGCGTCCAGGTCAGAAAGTCCGTCGGCGAATCTCGTAGCGCTACTTCATAAACATCATTCAGCAAGTCATAGGCCGCATTCAGAACCAGCACACTCGAGCGGATATGGAAGTCATCGCTTGTGGCGACGAAGATTTCCGCGCCAGCCCCGACCCGCCTTACGCCCAATCCCACGGGCAGCTCTAATGTGCCTTGCCGATCCGCTATTTCGCGCAATGTCTGAGGAGACTCCGGCGACAACTCCGCAAGTGGAACGCTCATGGAAAAGCGTTCGCCGTTGCCCAAGCGTGATGGCATTAACAGTGCCGCGAAACCTACCAGCACCGGACCGCTCATCAGCGCAGCGCCTGCCGCCCTCACGGCCAGTAATCCTGTGCGCATTGCGCTGAGAATCCCGGACGACGATGCCGGAGGAAGACGAATGGTTTTGGAGGCAAAAGACAAAACCGGACTAGTTGAAGCCACGGCTCCTGAAGCCGGATATACATGCTGGATCTCTGCTGAATGACCTTCCTGCTGGTTCGCTTCTACACGCTGCTCCATTTGCGCTTGAAGACGAGCCTGCTCGGCAGCAAACGCCTGTGCGGCTGCTTCAGCTTTTGCTTGTGCTTCGGCTAAAGCGCTCTTCAATGCCGCGATTCGCGCTTGTTCCTGAGCTTCAGCTCTCATTTCAGCAAGAATGCGTGCCAACTGGGCGGAGTATTTTGCCAGGTATGCATCCAGATCCTGCTTTTTCGCCAGCGTGGCAAGTCGCGCCTGTTCACGGGCACGAATTTGCTCCTGCTCTTGACGTGCAGCTTCAGCAATTTCTCTTTGACGTTGCTGTTCTGCGGCAATCCGTGCGTGTTCTGCAGCCAAACGCTGGGCCTCAGCCGCTGCCGCCTGAGCTTGATCCTGAGCCTGCACGGTGGCCAGCCAATTGAGTACGTCGGCCTGTTGCTGGTTGAGAAGCGCCAGTGTCTGGCCAAGCAAACGCGCTTCGTGAGCCGCTCGGAAGGACTCGCTCCACAACGCTCTACTCCTCGCCCCCGCGCCGCTGATTCGGCGGATAGCGGAGGCCTGATTCAGGTAATCCTGGAAGGTTTTCCCCAGCGGATCGCTGCCAAAAAAGCGGTTTGCGATCGCGGTCTGCCTCTGAAACTCTGCGCTCTTACGGTGAATCAGCGTATTCCTGACGCCCACTTCGCGGGCCAGTGCAGCAGCGGGCGGAAGAGGATTTGTCGGGCCTTCCAGTCTGATTGCCGCCAGTTCCACTTCGATGGACTGAGGTATTGAGACGGATTTTGCGTTGAACTCTTGTTCAACGGTGGTTTGCGTCTCGAACATCAATTGGCGGGTTTGCGCATTGGCGCCGGCAGGTCCGAACGTTCCACTGTAGGTGTAACCCACATTGCTTTCTTTGAATGGCTCGTAATTATCGGGGGCGGGTGCCTCGATACGTGTTTCATCCAGTTCTAAGAATGGAGGTCTTTGCATATTCATGTCCTTTTGAATGTGCGTGATAGCTCGCTGGCAAGTTAGCGCGGCCGATAGTGACGTCCGTGTCACCAGCGAGGGGTTGAGGTGTTTCAAGTTACATCAGACTTGCGGTTACAAAATCTGAGAAACCCGTAAGTAACAGGGCGTTGTTTCGAGAGGGGTTTCGCAGGCTAATAACAAAGCAGGGAGAATTCTTCTGCGCCGCAGGAAAGGTCCTACGTTGTTCTCGGAAAGTGTTTGCAGGCAGTAGGGAATACGTTTTCAACGCCCATAAAAAAGGCCGCTGCAAACGCAGCGGCCAAGGTAAGACGTTGGATCAAGGAGCTACAAATCAACGTCAGTGAACACCGGGGCGATAAACCGAAGTCTTCGATTTATCTGAAATCTGTTGCCAGTCGCTTCAGTCCCTCAGCGTAGCTGGCTTCGTGCTTCACGGCGTGTCCCGTGAAAGCGCGTTCAGAATAAGGTCTTGAGCGCGTAGGAAAAATACCGATTCCGGACATGCACTGTTGCGGGGCATGCAACAGTCCCATCATCCGATGTGCACCATGCGCTGCACTGATAATCCTCCATCCAGCCAATCCATGAACGGCGCAAAGCCGCGCCGCGCAAGGCCTTTCATCCTTTCGAGCGACAACACGAATACCTCCTTGGTGCGCTTATCGACGCGGTTGCCCGGCAGTAGGGTGGGGCCTTCTGTCACTCACCGGGGAAGACGCATGACAAAAACAACAATGCGCGCCATCTTCACACCGCAGGCGCTGGCAGCCGCGGTAGCTCTGGGTTGCTGCGCCCAGGCGCAAGCGGTTGCGTTCAACATTGGCGAGATTGAAGGCACCTTCGACTCGTCGTTGTCGATCGGTGCGAGTTGGGGCATGCGCGATGCCGACAAGTCGCTGGTCGGCACGGTCAATGGGGGGACCGGGCAATCCTCGACCGGTGATGACGGGCGTCTGAATTTCAAGAAGGGCGAGACCTTCTCGAAAATCTTCAAAGGCATTCACGACCTTGAACTCAAGTACGGCGACACCGGTGTCTTCGTGCGCGGTAAGTACTGGTACGACTTCGAGCTGAAGGACGAAGACCGCGAGTTCAAGCCGATCAGCGACAGCGGGCGCAAGGAAGGGGCGAAGTCCTCCGGCGCACAAATTCTCGATGCGTTCGTCTATCACAACTATTCCATCGCCGACCTGCCGGGCACCGTGCGTGCCGGCAAGCAAGTGGTGAGCTGGGGCGAAAGTACCTTCATCGGTAACTCGATCAACAGCATCAACCCGATCGACGTCTCGGCGTTTCGCCGCCCCGGTGCGGAGATCAAGGAAGGCCTGATTCCGGTCAACATGTTGTTTGGCTCGCAAGGCCTGACCGATCAACTGACCGTTGAAGGCTTCTACCAACTGGAATGGGACCAGACCGTTCTCGACAACTGCGGCACTTTCTTCGGGGTTGATGTGGCGGCGGACGGTTGCAACAACGGCTACACCGTTGGCAACCCGGCGATCGCGCCGCTGGTGCCGTTGACCACCGCGTTCGGGCAAGGCATTCAGGTGACTCGCGAAGGTGTGGTGATCCCCCGTGGCGGCGACCGTGATGCGCGGGATTCCGGGCAATGGGGGACGGCGTTGCGCTGGCTCGGTGATGACACCGAATATGGCCTGTACTTCATGAACTACCACAGCCGTACGCCGGCGGTAGGCACGACCACGGCCGGTCTTTCGACGCTGGCGGCATTGCCGGGCATGGTCGGCATCGCCAATGGCCTGGCCCCCGGCAGCGGTTCCGGACTGGCGCAGAGCGTGATGCTCGGACGCGGTGGGTATTACCTTGAATACCCGGAAGACATTCGCCTCTACGGCGCGAGTTTCTCCACCACATTGCCCACCGGTACCGCGTGGACCGGCGAGATCAGCTACCGTCCGAACGCTCCGGTGCAGGTCAACACCAACGACCTGACACTGGCGCTGCTCAACCCGATTGCGGGTGGCACGGCGTCTCCACTTGCGACGTCACCGGGAGCGGACAACAAAGGCTATCGGCGCAAAGAAGTCACGCAAATCCAGAGCACCCTCACACACTTCTTCGATCAGGTCTGGGGCGCTCAGCGCTTGACCCTGGTCGGTGAAGCCGCTGTGGTGCGGGTCGGCGGACTGGAGTCACGCGACAAGCTGCGTTATGGCCGTGATTCGGTTTACGGGCAGTACGGTTTTGGTGGCGACACCGACGGTTTCGTCACCTCGACCTCGTGGGGTTACCGCGCCCGGGCGATCCTCGATTACGCCAACGTGATCGGCGGTATCAACCTCAAACCCAACCTGTCGTGGTCGCATGACGTCGCCGGTTACGGCCCCAACGGCCTGTTCAACGAAGGCGCGAAAGCGATCAGCGTCGGCGTCGATGCCGACTACCGCAACACCTACACCGCGAGCCTCAGTTACACCGACTTTTTCGGTGGCGATTACAACGTCCTCGAAGACCGTGACTTCGTGGCTCTGAGCTTCGGCGTGAACTTCTGATCTGCCCGAGAAGGATGACTGCAATGCGCAAAACGATTCTGCAATGTGGTGTGCTGGCGCTGAGTCTGCTGGCGGCCAATGTGATGGCGGCGGTGTCGCCGGATGAAGCCAACAAACTTGGCACCAGCCTGACGCCACTCGGCGCCGAGAAGGCTGGCAACGCTGACGGTTCGATTCCGGCATGGACCGGTGGCATCCCGAAAAACGCCGGTGCGGTGGACAGCAAAGGCTTCCTCGCCGACCCGTTCGCCAACGAGAAACCGCTGTTCACGATCACCGCGGCCAACGTCGACAAGTACAAGGACAAGCTGTCCGACGGTCAGGTGGCGATGTTCAAACGTTACCCCGAAACCTACAAAATCCCGGTTTACCCGACCCATCGCACCGTCGCCGTGCCAGCGGAGATCTATGAGTCGGCCAAACGCAGCGCGCTGAATGTCACCAGTATCAACGATGGTAATGGCCTGGCCAACTTCACAGGCAACCGCTACTACGCATTCCCGATTCCGAAGAACGGTGTGGAGGTGTTGTGGAACCACATCACCCGATATCACGGCGGTAACCTGCGGCGCATCATCACCCAGGTGACGCCGCAGACTAACGGCAGCTACACGCCGATCCGCTTTGAAGAAGAGATCGCCGTGCCGCAACTGATGAAGGATCTCGATCCGGAAAAAGCCGCCAACGTGCTGACCTTTTTCAAACAGTCGGTGACCGCGCCGGCGCGGCTGGCCGGTAACGTGCTGCTGGTGCATGAAACGCTCGATCAGGTGAAAGAGCCGCGTCTGGCCTGGATCTACAACGCCGGCCAGCGCCGGGTGCGTCGTGCGCCGCAAGTGGCCTATGACGGCCCGGGTACCGCCGCCGATGGTCTGCGCACGTCGGATAACTTCGACATGTTCTCCGGCGCACCGGATCGCTATGACTGGAAACTGGTCGGCAAAAAGGAAATGTACATTCCTTACAACAGCTACAAACTCGATTCGCCGAGCCTGAAATACGACGACATCGTCAAGGCTGGCCACATCAATCAGGACCTTACCCGCTATGAACTGCACCGCGTCTGGGAAGTGATCGGCACGGTGAAACCGAGCGAGCGGCACATCTACGCCAAGCGCCACATGTACATCGACGAGGACAGTTGGCAGGTGGCGCTCGCCGATCACTACGACGGTCGCGGGCAACTGTGGCGTGTCGCCGAAGGGCATGCTCAGTACTACTACGATCACCAGGCGCAGGCCTATACCCTCGAAGCGCTCTACGACATCATCGCCGGTCGCTACATTGCCCTGGGAATGAAGAACGAAGAGAAGCACAGTTTCGAGTTCGGCTTCGAAGCCAAGGCAGCTGACTACACGCCATCGGCCTTGCGCGCAGAGGGCGTGCGGTAACGGTTCTGATACATCGGCAGCGCAAAAGGCGACCGCACGGTCGCCTTTTTTATGGTCGTCAATCAGCGTGCTGAATACTCGTCAACAAGCGCACGGGAGAGGGCTAGGGTGAGCGCACAACGATAAGAAGGCTCACCCGATGACCGCCATGACCCCGTGCCTGGATCGACCCGGATTTCTGCCCAGACTTTCTTCACATCACCAGCCTCGCCCTCGCTTGAGTGCGCCTCTTCTGGCTTCGAACGCGCGGGTCAGGCTGTTGTGCGCACCCGCTGGCAGTGGCAAAACCGCACTGCTCAGCGAATGTCTTCTGCAGGTGCGTGCAGACTGCGAGACGATTTGGCTGCCGCTGGCGGGAGCAGCGCTCAGCTGCGAGGAGTTTTGCCTGCGTCTGACTCAGGCGCTCGGGCTGGTCGAGCACCTTGACGTTGCGCAACTGATGGCGGAGCTGGCACGTTGGCCCAGGACAACTTCGCTGTTTATCGACGATTACAGCCGTCTGCCGGATCCGGCTCTGGATGCTTTACTGGATCGTTTGTTGGCGGTCAGCAGCCCGGCGCTCACTTGGTGGATCAGCACTCGCCGCCGGCCACAGTGCAACTGGCCGCGCCTGTTGCTCGATGACGAACTGTACGAATCCGAGCGCGCCAGCCTGGCACTGACCCACGATGAGCTTGTACCGGTGTTGCGCCATTTGCCGCCAGACCAGGCGGACCGTGTCGCCGCCGGTATCATCCAGCGTACCGGCGGCTGGTGCGCGGGTGCGCGCATGGCGCTCCTGCAAAAGTGCGACTGGTCGCAAAAGCTGCAGCCACAACAGCGTGTCGATACCCTGCTCGATTATCTGCAGCACGAACTCTTCAGCAACCTGACGCCAGAGCAGGATGAGGCATGGCGTGTTCTGGCCCAATTGCCGCGGTTCAACGCGCCATTATGCGAGCATTTGTTCGGCCCCGGCGAAGGCGCACAGCTGCTGCATGACCTGCAAGTGCTGGGCTGCTTTATCGAGCCTTGGCAGGAGTCCGTCGATTGGCTGCAGGTTTTTCGCCCGCTGTCGCGAATCATGCAGGAGTCGCATTGGCCGTGTGCGCGTTCGTGGCATCGGCGCGCCTGTCAGTGGTTCACTGCGGTGCAGGATTGGCGAGCAGCGTTCGAGCAAGCGTTGTTGGCCGAAGAGTACGAAACGGCCGTAAGCCTGTTGCAGCATTTGAGCTTCGAGGATCTGCTGGAAGACCAGACGGTCGTCCTGCTGTTGCGCTTGCATGAGCAGCAAAGTCGCGAGCTGACCTTGATGACACCGCAATTGATCGGGCTGGTCACGGGGGCATTGCTGTTCGCCGGCCGATTCGAACAGGCCGCGCAATGCATGGCTCATCTCGTCCGCTTCATGCCGCAGCCGACGAAGCATCTGGAGCAGCAACTGCTGGCACGTTGGCAGGCGCAACAAGGTTGGCTCTGCCACTTGCAGGGGCAAATGGAGCAGGCGCGCGCCTGTTTCCAGGAGGCATTGTCAGCGTTGACCGACGATGCCTGGCAAGCCCGTCTGATGTGTCTGTCGGGACTGACGCAGCAGGCGTTACTGTGCGGTGAACTCGATCAGGCCCATGCTCTCAACCGCGAGGCGCTGTGCCTGGCGCGCGCGCATGGCTCCCTGTTGTTCGAAGGGTTGCTGGAGCTTGATCATGCGCAATGGCTCGAGCAGCGAGGAGCGCCCGCGCGTGCCGAAAGTCTGCTGGTGGACATTGAGCATTTGCTGCGTCAGCGCACCCTGGTGCCCACGCCGCTGCTGGGCCGAATTGCCCTGCGACGAGGTCGGCTGGCGCTGTGCATGGGTCTGGAAGAGCGGGCTGCGGATCTGTTCAGCCGAGGCCTTGAAGATTGCTTGCGCAGTGAAGACAAGCGGGTCTTGTATGGCTACCTCGGGCAGGCTCAACTGGCCGGCAATCGAGGCGATTATGCCTGCGCTTTCGAGCGCCTGCGCGAGGCCGAAAGGGTCATGCAGCAGCGGCAGATTCCCGATACGGTCTATCGCGGTGTCGTGCTTCAGGTCAGCAGCCAGTTCTGGTTGCAGCAGGGGCGACCGCAATTGGTGCAAGAGGCGTTGGGCCGGCTGTTAAGGCATTACCGTGGACCCTCTGCACTCCAGGCGCCGCCCGCCACTTTCGAGCTGATTATCCGCATTGAATACCTGCTGGCCTGCGCGCATACGCAGTTGAATCCGGATGAAAACTGTCTGCCAACCATTGAACGATTGCTCAATCAGGCGCAGGCCAGAGGCATGTTGACTGCGGAAACGGAGTTGCTGCTGGCCTTCGCCCAGTTGGCCGAATCGAACGGTGACACAGAGGCGGCGCAGCAAGCTTTCCAGCGTGCCGGAATGCTGGTGGAGCGCTGTCAATTGCAGCACGCCATGCGGGAGTGGGAATTACGCCGGGGCAGTCTCGGAACAGTGTCTGCCAAGCAGATTCCTGCCAGGCAATGCGATAACCCTGATCTGGCGTCGGGCCTCAGTCGGCGTGAGCGCGAAGTGCTGATGTTGATTGCTCAAGGTGCTTCGAATCAGCAAGTTGCAGAACAACTTTTTATTTCGTTACATACAGTAAAAACACATGCGAGACGGATTAATGGGAAGTTGGGGGTGGAGCGCAGAACTCAGGCGGTGGCGAAAGCAAAGTTGATGGGGATATTGGCTTAGTATTTTAATTTTTTTTGCTGGTGAAAATGATTTTGGTTGTTTGTTGGCATGTTTTGTAAATTGTTCGAACTTCATGTTGATTGAAAAAGAAACTACCTTGCGGCCCTCTGCATAGCTGCACTCGCAGCTCTGAATAGTCAAGTAAGGAAGTGTTGTGGCCAAGTTATTTAAAAGTTTGATGCGTGGTTCGTTGGGTGAGCAAGTTACGTGGGCTGAAGAGTGGAAAAAGGCCAGCCAGGCAAAAGCAGGTCTATTCAAGATCATCGACGCCATGCCAAGCGTGCTGGATATTCTTCGCAACTTGCTTGGGAGTGAGTTAAAGCGCTTGGGTAAAACGGTCGATATCGACAAAGTCTATATCAATACGGATCCTGCTTTTCCCGCCAATGAAAACCGGCCTTCGGGCACTCTTTGGGACGTCACTGTTCATTGTCTGGATAACAACGTCAGCCCCGCTTACATAGTGGGCGGCGATGGTGTGTTTTTTCTGCCGGACACGTTCAGTGAACAATTCAAAGTCAATGTTCTGAATACGTTTATTGTCGAGGATCTGATCGCGGCTGTAGCTGCAGGACTGGAAAAAACGTTGCGAGCCGAGATCGCAAAGTTCTGGGCGGCGCCAGCGAAAACCATTCGCCCGGACACTGCACCTCTGTCGAATAAGCAGACTTTCATCGAAGCGTACGCCGTGGTCACGAGTGCAGAGCTGTCCCTGTCGGTCATGGCCAACAATTTTGATGCCCTGTTGGGTGAGAGATTCGCTCATCTTCTTGACGCAGACTCCGGCCGCGCAGCGTTTGAAGTCAACCTGCGCCCGACGCAGGATTACCTTCTGTCGCGTCAGCCCTGTTTCGTTCTGGACAACGCCGAGCGTCCGGATGCAGAAATGCCGCTGCTCAACGAGTCGACGTCCTATCTTGTGCACACGCCGGAATACGGCTTTGAGTTTTTTGAAAAAAATACCGATTTGCACAGCAAACTTCAGCAGCGATTGTCCTTGGGTAGTGACCAGATCAGATACCTGAAGGGTACGCGAAGTCCTCACGCCTTTTGTGTAGAGACTCATCTCAAAGGCCAGCTTGAAAGCGTGTCATCCTTGTTCAGTGGTCGGGAACAACTGGAAAATCCGCTTACCTCGGTGTTGCAGGACAATCAAAGCCTGCATGTTCTGCGCTACGGTATCAACACCCGCTTCTATCTGCTTCGGACTGCGTTGAAACGCACCGACTGGCCGGTTTGGCTCCATGGCGCTGGTAGCGATATTCAACAACGATATAACGAGCTTGAAGAATCCAAGGATCAATACCAGGCTGCGTTTTCAAGCGCGTTCGATGCGTGTTTTTCGTTTAAGGATTATGTGGTGCGTACGTTCGCTGAATGGGCGGACAGGGTTCTCGGTGAGCACCTGGATCCAGAAGCGATAAGTGTCCAGAGCTCGTACACTCTGCAAGTTGCCGGACGTACTATCGAACAGGAAGAAACCCGCACGCTGACAGAATTTATCGTTTTCGGTCTGCATGACAATGGTTATAAAGCCGCGCTGACTATCATCGGCGTTCCCGACGCAAGTCGGCTGACGACGGTGGCGCTTGAGCAGTGGTTGGAGAGTCGCAACCTGCGACTGGAATTTACCAGCAGCCTTGCATCCTCGCCCTCGGTTGGTTACCAAGAGGCTTATCGCAACTACCTCTTCAGCCAGATGGCGTTTGCAGTTTTTGTTGCTCGCCACTCTGGAAAGCTGGACTCCACCGATGCGAATATCATCGCGCGAGCCATGGCCAATGACGCCACGGTGACTATTCAGGGATTGAGAATCAAATCACAAGTACCAGCGTTGAAAGATGTCCTGATCATTTCGGCCAGAGAATATGTACCCTCGCTGATGCTGGTCAAAACGCCTGGCGGTGAATTTGAACTGCAAAAATTTTCCGATGTTTATGCGGCGAACGTCTGGCTGGAGTCGGCATTGTCCGCAGATCGTGAATACGCTGCATTGCTGATCCATCCAGACTACCTGCACGAAGCAGGTAAGTTGCTCGGCAGCGCTCCCACAAAACTGAACTACCGCTACACGCTCGATGGCCGGCCGGTCGATCTTGGCCTGAATCTCAAGGCACCGTTGGCAGACTACGTAAATATCGCTTACCGAGCCGAAGTTGCCCTGCACAAGGCCATTGCTCCGGCTGGTTATCGAGCACTGGGCATCGAAGGCCGCAAGCGCTATTCGCGTCTGACCACCGAACTCAAGGCACTCTCTACAGTTGATGCGCGAGACAATGGTTTTCCGACGTTCGAGCAGTTCACTTATGACTCGGTGAAAGCTCAGATAGAAGACATTTTGCGTGCTCGTGGCAGCAAGGTTTCGGTCAATCCCGACAAGATCATTATTCAAACCGAAGAGTTTCGTAAGAGCGTTACTGACGTTTTGCTTGAGGGACTCGCCTTTGAGGCCGTGCATCCGGGCTACGAAACGAAATTCAGCCCGAAATACTATTTGGTGAATGGCCATCCCAGCATTGAAAAACTGGATATCCGAGACCTGTCCTCACTGTCGAAAACTTTCCGTCCCGGCGACAGATATACCGCCATGCTGAAAGCGCAATACCAGAACAGCGCTCATCCTGACTACGCGTTCAAGCGCGCGGTACACGCCCGAAGAATCCGCTGTGAAATGTACCGCAATGCTTTTGCCGACTTTACCAATGGCAGACTGTCAGTAGAGTCTTTCTCTGCTATCCAGCGGACTATCGACAATCTGAAAGAAAGTGGCGGTTATCAGTCAGTTGTGAATAGCGTCGCCGAAGGTGACGTCGGATTGTATAAGTTCAACATCGTCGAGCCGGGTTTGACGGCTGCCTGGGACCGCACGGTTGGCGGCGTTTATATTTTCCGACTGAAGATGTCTTCAGGGTTGCTCGATTTGCTCTATACGCCTGACGCGCCGGATCTGGTCAGCTTCCGGCCCATCGCTGATTTCATTCCTTCGATTCGTTTTCGATACGGCCCGTTCAGGAATTACTACAGCCAGCGGATATTGCTGGTCGACCAAAAGGTGATCAACGACTATTTCGACAATCTGGTTGCAACCGCCGATACCAAACCGGTCATTCGCACCCAGCAGCGTTCGTTATTGCCTGATCTGTTCACTTTCCATGACGAGCGAGTGCGCCGTGTATTGAGCGATATCGACGAACGCACCACCAGTCTCAATGAAATAATCACCGGTATTATTTACGACAACCTGTTGAAGGCCGCGAACATCGTGAGCCTGCTGGTGCCTCCCGTGGGCACTGTCGTGGTGGCTGTGCAGATGATGAAAAGCATCTACGACGCCTCACAGTCGGACAAGCGAGGTGACTACCGCGCTGCCCTGGGACATGTCCAGGAAGCGCTGACCGGGCTGATGACGTTGGGCCAGGCCGCAGCTGCGGGTGCTCCCGTCAAGGAAATCACCCATGCACAACGGTCCTTGCTCAGTTTGTTCGAAGATGCGCGGACGGTCGCGGAGCTGGTCACTTACTACACAGGCCAGGAAGAGTTGAAAGAGATGCTGGTCGAGTTCTTCAACACATTGATGGAAAGTGCCAGTTCCGGACTGAGTAAAACAACCGTTCATTGACCGCCTTTGAGCACTTGCTGCTCGCTCAATGCGTAAAGCGTTTATCGTTCATAACCCATCCGCCAACTAACGGCCCGCGTCGCCGCCAGCAACCGCTGCGCCGCCGGGCCGTTTTCGTCGGCGTGGAACAGCGAGGTCGGGCCGACAATGGTCAGCACGGCGGCGACCTGGCCGACAGCGTTGAACACCGGTGCGGACAACGCATCCACACCCGGCATCAGCAAACCATGCACATGATGCAGACCGCGTTCGCGGATCTGTTCACACAGTGATACGTAAGTCTTCTCGTCCTTCAGCGGATGATCGGCAGCGGCAATCTCCTGAACGCGCAAATCATCGGTTTCGCGATGTGGCAGATAAGCACTGAATACCAGCCCGGTTGATGAACTGAGCAACGGCAATACCGAACCCAATTGCGTCACCACCGTCACTGCACGCACCGCCGGCTCGATGTGCACAACGGTTGCGCCTTGGTTGCCCCACACCGCCAGAAAGCAGGTTTCGTTGAGTTCGTCGCGCAGTTCGGCCAACGGCAGGGCGGCGACTTTCAGCACGTCCATACTGTTGAGTGCGGCGAGGCCTACACGCAAGGCTTCGCGGCCGAGGCCGTAATGGTTGGTCGCGGTGTTTTGCTCGGCAAATCCTGAGGCGATCAACGCCTGCAGATAGCGATGAACCTTGCTCGCCGGCATTTGCACATGTTCGGCCAGTCGCGACAACGAAGTGGACGGCGACAACTCGGCCAGGGCCTTGAGGATGTCGGTGCCGACTTCGGCGGAGCGGACTTTCTGTTTGCCGTTGCTGTCGCTGGTTTTTTCCATGGTGCGGCCGGGTTCCGAAACGAATGGGCGTCTTTATAGCTTGACGCTGGATAGCGAGCAAATTACGTTATGCGTAATCGAATTACGATAATAACAACCCCGGCGTGCCGAAACCTCTGAGCCAGAGCGATGGGCCACTGCCGACTCCCTGTTCAGGAGGCTCCATGAACCTCGATTCAACCGCTCAGGCGCTGGCGTATCAGTCCGGTTTCGGCAACGAATTCAGCTCTGAAGCGTTGCCCGGCGCGCTACCCGTCGGCCAGAATTCCCCGCAAAAAGCGCCGTACGGTCTCTACACCGAATTGTTCTCCGGCACCGCGTTCACCATGACCCGCAGTGAAGCGCGGCGCACCTGGATGTACCGGATTCAGCCTTCGGCCAATCACCCGGCCTTCGTCAAACTGGAAAGACAACTGGCCGGCGGTCCTTTGGGCGAAGTGACGCCCAATCGCCTGCGCTGGAATCCGCTGGAGATCCCGGCCGAGCCAACCGATTTCATCGACGGTCTGGTGAGCATGGTCGCCAACGCTGGCGCGGAAAAGCCGTCCGGCATCAGCATCTACAACTACGTCGCCAACCGTTCGATGGAACGCGTGTTCTTCAACGCCGACGGCGAACTGCTGCTGGTGCCGCAACTCGGTCGATTGCGCATAGCCACCGAACTCGGTGTGCTGGAAGTGGCGCCGCTGGAAATCGCCGTGCTGCCGCGCGGCCTCAAATTCCGTGTCGAATTGCTCGACCCGCAAGCACGCGGCTACGTCGCCGAGAACCATGGCGCGCCGTTGCGCCTGCCGGATCTGGGGCCGATCGGCAGCAACGGTCTGGCCAATCCGCGCGACTTCCTCACCCCGGTCGCCGCTTACGAGAACCTCCAGCAGCCGACCACGCTGGTGCAGAAATTCCTCGGCCAGCTATGGGCCACCGAACTCAATCACTCGCCGCTGAACGTGGTCGCCTGGCACGGCAATAACGTGCCGTACAAATACGATCTGCGCCGTTTCAACACCATCGGCACCGTCAGCTTCGATCACCCGGACCCGTCGATCTTCACCGTGCTGACCTCGCCGACCAGCGTGCACGGTCTGGCCAACCTCGACTTCGTGATCTTCCCGCCACGCTGGATGGTCGCCGAGAACACCTTCCGTCCGCCGTGGTTCCACCGCAATCTGATGAACGAATTCATGGGCCTGATCCAGGGCGAATACGACGCCAAGGCCGAAGGTTTTGTGCCCGGCGGTGCATCGCTGCACAGCTGCATGAGCGCCCACGGCCCGGATGGCGAGACCTGCACCAAAGCGATCAACGCCGAACTCAAACCGGCAAAAATCGACAACACCATGGCCTTCATGTTCGAGACCAGCCAGGTGCTGCGCCCAAGCCGCTTCGCCCTCGACTGCCCGCAACTGCAATCCACTTACGACGCTTGCTGGGCCACGCTGCCCGCGACGTTCGACCCGACCCGGAGATAACCCATGACTCAGACTTCCATTACCCGCAGTTGGGTTGCCTCGGCCAACGGCCACGCTGATTTCCCGCTGCAGAACCTGCCGCTGGGTGTGTTCAGCAGCAACGGTGCGCCGCCGCGCGCTGGCGTGGCGATTGGTGAACACATCTTCGATCTGCAAGTGGCGCTGGAAGCCGGGCTGTTCGACGGCGTCGCGCGCAGTGCGGTCGAAGCCATGCACGGCGGCCAGTTGAACGCGTTCTTCGAACTCGGTCGCGAGGCACGTGTGGCTCTGCGTTCGCGTCTGCTGGAACTGTTCAGCGAAGGCAGCACTCACCGTGGCAACATCGAAGCCCAAGGCGCGAAATTGCTGCCACTGGCCGCCGATTGCCAGCTGCATCTGCCGGCACGCATCAGCGATTACACCGACTTCTACGTCGGCATCGAGCACGCGCAGAACGTCGGCAAACTGTTCCGTCCGGATAACCCGCTGCTGCCGAACTACAAGCATGTGCCGATCGGCTATCACGGTCGCGCCTCCACCGTGCGCGCGTCGGGCACTGACGTACGGCGTCCGAAAGGCCAGACCTTGCCGGCCGGTCAGACCGAGCCGACGTTTGGTCCGTGCGCACGCCTGGACTATGAGCTGGAGCTGGGCATCTGGATCGGTCAGGGCAACGAGATGGGCGATTCGATCGCCATCGCTGACGCGGCTGATCACATCGCCGGTTTCTGCCTGCTCAACGATTGGTCGGCACGCGATATCCAGGCTTGGGAATACCAGCCGCTGGGTCCGTTCCTGTCGAAAAGTTTTATCACCAGCGTCTCGCCGTGGGTGGTTACCGCAGAAGCGCTGGAGCCATTTCGCACCGCGCAACCGAAGCGTCCTGAAGGTGATCCGCAGCCGCTGCCGTACCTGTTCGACAAGCGCGATCAGGACGGCGGTGCCTTCGACATCGAACTGGAAGTGTTGCTGCTCACCGAAGCCATGCGCGAGCAGAACCTGCCGGCTCATCGCCTGACGCTGAGCAACACCCGTTACATGTACTGGACCGTCGCGCAAATGGTCGCGCACCACAGCGTCAACGGCTGCCAGTTGCAGGCCGGTGACCTGTTCGGTTCGGGCACCTTGTCCGGCCCTGAGAGCGGTCAGTTCGGTAGCCTGCTGGAAATCACCGAGGGCGGTAAAAAGCCGATTGAACTGGCGTCTGGCGAGGTGCGTAAATTCCTCGAGGACGGTGACGAAATCATTCTGCGCGCTCGTTGCGCTCGCGATGGTTTTGCTTCGATCGGCTTCGGCGAGTGCCGCGGCAAAGTGTTGCCGGCGCGCTGACAGGAGCGGCATATGGATCTCTATACCTATTACCGTTCGACCTCGTCGTACCGGGTGCGAATCGCGCTGGCGCTGAAGGGGCTCGACTATCAGGCGTTGCCGGTCAATCTGATCGCACCGCCGGGTGGCGAGCATCGCCAAGCGGCGTATCTGGCGATCAATCCACAGGGCCGGGTGCCGGCCTTGCGCACTGACGAAGGCGGTTTGCTGATTCAGTCGCCGGCCATCATTGAGTACCTGGAAGAACGTTATCCACAGGTGCCGTTGCTGCCTGAAGATCTGCTTGCCCGTGCGCAGGTGCGGGGTGTGGCGGCGGTGATCGGCTGCGATGTGCATCCGCTGCACAACGTCAGTGTGCTCAATCGCCTGCGTCAGTTGGGGCACGATGAGGCGCAGGTGGTGGAGTGGATCAGTCACTGGATCAGCCAAGGGCTGGCGACGGTGGAGCAGTTGATTGGCGATGAAGGCTTCTGTTTCGGCGAGTGGCCGTGTGTGGCCGATGTGTACCTGATTCCGCAGTTGTATGCGGCTGAGCGGTTCAATGTCAGCCTTGAGGCGTATCCGAACATTCGTCGGGTCGCCGCACTGGCGGCTGAACATCCTGCGTTCATCAAGGCGCATCCCGCCAACCAACCAGACACCCCATAACCCTGTAGGAGTGAGCCTGCTCGCGATGAGGGAGTGTCAGTCACTCAGTTTCTGACTGACCCACCGCTATCGCGAGCAGGCTCA
>NZ_AKJR01000259.1:0-9719 GCF_000282235.1 Pseudomonas sp. GM24
CATCGCTGGGTCACCTCACGCACGGATTTCTCTGAACTGCGCGTATCAATACTCGCCTCCACCGACATCCCCACGCGCAACCGCTCGGCGAGCGGCTGACCCGGTTCCAGCATGATCTTCACCGGAATCCGCTGCACCACCTTGGTGAAATTACCCGTGGCGTTATCCGGTTTCACCGCCGCAAAGGTCACGCCTGTGGCTGGCGCAATACTTTCCACGCGACCGCTCAAGGCTTCACCACCAAGGCTGTCGACGCGCACCTGCACCTCTTGCCCCGGCTGCACATCCGTCAGTTGCGTCTCCTGAAAATTCGCCACGACATAAGCCCGCTGCAACGGCACAACCGCGAGCAGCTTGCTGCCCGGCGTCACATAGGCGCCGACGCGCACGGCGCGCTCGCCGATCATGCCATCCTGCGGCGCGGTGATGCGCGTGTAGGAAAGTTCGAAACTGGCGATTTCCAGTGCCGCTTGCGCGTGTTTCAGACTGCCTTCGGCGGCGTCACGTTGAGCGGTGAGGATGTCGACTTGCTTGCGCTCTGCCGCCAGCTTCGCCGTGGCGGTGTCGAGATGAGCCGTGGCCTGATCGATGCGCGTGCGCGCCTGTTGCGCGTTTTGCACAGTACCGGCGCCGACGCCGGCGAGATGGTTGTAGCGATTCAATTCCTGTTGAGCGAAAGCCATTTCAGCCTTGGCTGAGACCACCGCAGCTTGCGCCTGAGCAATTACCGAAGTCTGGCGCTCCAGCGTCGCTTTGGCATTCTGCAACTGTGCCCGCGCGACCAGGGTTTGCGCATCCGCCGCCTCGGCTGAAGCGCGCAAATCGCGATCATCGATCAGCGCCAGCAACTGACCGGCCTTCACTTGCTGGTTGTCTTCCACCAGCACTTCCTTGATGAAACCGGCGACACGCGGCACCACCAGGGTGTAGTCGGCGGAGACAAAGGCGTCGTTGGTGTTTTGCTGAGTACGTTTGCCAAACACGCCGGGCAGCGCCAGGTAAACCAGCACGCCGACTGCCAGTGCGGCGGCGATGGTCACCGCGAGTTTTTGCTTTGCTTGAGTCGTCATAAAAACCTTCTGTTTCAGTACAGCGATCAGGTCGGCGCGCGCGGCGGAAAGATCCGCGTCGGCAGCCAGAAAATCAGCAGGATCAACGCCACCGCGACGCCGGCCATGCACACATAGAGATCGGAAGAAGTCAGCACCACGGCCTGTTCGTGCAGGCGATGGGCGAGGCCCGGATCGCTGCGGTCGGCCAGCGGCGAATTGCCGAGGCTGTCGACCAGCATGGTCGAATGGAAATGCAGGCGCGCGGTGGTCAGCGCTTCGATCACCCCGGTAGCGACCACGGCCGCCAAGCCTTTCACCGTGTTGAACCACGCGGAGGCGAACGGCCCGTCCTGCGGCTGGATACTGCCGGTGGACAACATCAACAGCGGCAACACCGACATCGGCTGACCGAAGATCTGCAGCCATTGCAGGACGTAGAAATTGTCGCGAATCCATTCTGAAGTCAGCAGCGATCCGCCCAGGCAGGACAGCGTCAACATGCTCAAACCCATGCCAAGCACCCAGCGGCAATCGACCCAGCGCAGGTTGCACAACGCTGCCACCAACGGCAGCGCAATCAGTTGCGGCAAAGCGGCGATCAGCATGATCGGTGCGGTCTGCGCCGGGCGATAACCCTGCACCTGCGCCAGATAACTCGACGGAATCAACACCACCGCCTGCAGAACTATCAGCACACCGGCCAAGGTCATCAAGGCGAACGACAGGTTGCGGATACCGAGCATCTGCAATTTGAAAAACGGAATCGGCTGCGACCACTCGTTGATCAGAAACGCCACCAGCAGCAGCGAACCGGCGCCGAGCAATCCGCAGATCAGGCTCGACTCGAACCAGTCCAGCCGATTACCTTGCAGCAAACCGATCACCAGCATGCAGATCGCTGGAAAACCCAGCAGCAGGCCTTTCCAGTTGAACGACTTGAGGCGCTCCAAACGCAGCGGGTCCTGCGGGATGCCCCATGCGACCATCGTCATGGCGATCAGACAAGGCACGATGATTTGCCAGAACGTCCACTGCCAGCCGACGTATTCAGTCCACAACCCGGCCAGCGGCGTGCCGAGGCCGGGGCCGAATGTCGCCGTCAGTGCGTAGCCGGCCAGACCGTAGAGTTTGATATTCGCCGGCAAAAAGCGCAGGGCGACGGTCATCAGCATCGGTGGCAGCGCACCGCCGGCCAGCCCCTGCAAAGTGCGC
This sequence comes from Pseudomonas sp. GM24, assembly GCF_000282235.1. Lineage (NCBI taxonomy): Bacteria > Pseudomonadati > Pseudomonadota > Gammaproteobacteria > Pseudomonadales > Pseudomonadaceae > Pseudomonas > Pseudomonas sp. GM24. The sequence continues at coordinate 2,265 of NZ_AKJR01000259.1, forward strand.
ATCAGCAGCAGACTTTCGTAGTTCGGTGCAAACGGGCACAGCACGCCAAGCAAGGTGAACAGACCGATCGCGCAAAGGGTGAAGCGGCGCAGCGAGAAGGTCACCGAACACCACGGCGCGAAGGCCATGGCCGCGACCGAGGTGGCGGTGTAGCTGGCGACCAGCCAGGTGCCTTCGTCGTAACCGATGTGCAACCCGCCACGGATGTCGGCCAGGGCCACCTTGGTGACCATCTCGTTGAGGCCCGACACCAGCACCGCCAGCAGCACGCCGACCAGGCCAATGATGATCCGCGCCCCGAACACCGGTGGCGCGGCCGCCGTCGCCGGGCTGGCCGCAGCGATGGGCACCGCAGCCGACAGGGATGTCATGAATACACACTCCGGAGGGAAAAATACCGGAGCATCTTAGTCGGGCTTGGCAATGACGAAAATTGACTTATTGGCAGGTTATAAGTGCGCCAGACACAATCATTAAAAGCAAAAGATCGCAGCCTTCGGCAGCTCCTACAGGGATATGCATTCCAATGTAGGAGCTGCCGAAGGCTGCGATCTTTTCAGGAGGCTTGCGCAGCGCCGCCTTCGAGCTTTCGCCACAGCAGGCGCACGTTGGCTTTGCGCACTAGAGCGCAGCGGTACAAGCGAATCTCCAGCGGCACATGCCATTGCGGGCCACCGCAGACCACCAGTTCGCCACGGGCCAATTCCGCGCGCACGCTCAGCTGTGGCACCCAGGCAATCCCGAGACCTTCCAACGCCATGCTCTTCAGACTGTCAGCCATCGCGGTTTCGTAAATAGTGGTAAAGCGCAACTGCCGCTGACGCAGCAATCCATTCACCGAGCGCCCGAGAAACGCTCCGGCGCTGTACGCCAGCAACGGCACGCTGGCATCACCTTCCAGATCGAACAGCGGCTTGCCATCAGCATCCGCCGCGCACACCGGCAACATCTCGGTCTGGCCCAAATGCAGCGACGGGAAAATCTCCGGGTCCATCTGCATCGCCGCGTCCGGGTCGTAGAACGCCAGCATCAGATCGCAACCACCTTCACGCAACGCATGCACCGCGTCACCGACGTTGGTGGCGACCAAGCGCGTGGCGATGTTCAAACCTTCATTACGTAGTTGTGCGATCCAGCGCGGAAAGAAACCCAGCGCCAGCGAGTGCGCCGCCGCGACCTGCATCACTTCGCCCTGCCCGCCTTCCAGATGATGCAGATGACGCAGCACTTCACCGAGCTGTTCGACCACGGTGCGTGCGGTCACTAGAAACAACTGCCCCGCCGCCGTCAGTTCAACCGGCGTGCGCGAGCGATTGACCAGGGTCAGCCCCAGCGCAGCCTCCAGACTGCGGATCCGCCGACTGAAGGCCGGCTGGGTCACGAAGCGTCGCTCGGCCGCCTGCGAAAAGCTACGGGTGGCGGCCAGAGCACTGAAGTCCTCGAGCCATTTGCTTTCCAGATTCATCACGTCCTCCCGGACACGCACCAAAACAGGTCACACGTCTGCCGCGCACGCGGCGTCACACGGGCATTATGCCGAATGTGCATAGGGCAGTGCTGAACAGCATTGGCCCAAAATTTCCTACAAGCCTAGCATTCGCAGCGTTCCGGCACAGACCGGGTCCATATCGAGATGATTTCTATCATGTCCTCCGCTGCATCTTTCCGCACAGAAAACGACCTGCTTGGCGCCCTCGAAGTACCGGCTCAAGCGTATTACGGCATCCAGACCCTGCGAGCGGTGAATAACTTCCGTCTCTCCGGCGTTCCGATTTCGCATTACCCGAAACTGGTTGTCGGCCTGGCAATGGTCAAACAGGCCGCTGCTGACGCCAACCGCGAGTTGGGTCATCTGAGCGAAGCCAAGCACGCTGCCATCAGCGAAGCCTGTGCCCGATTGATCCGCGGTGATTACCACGAAGAGTTCGTGGTCGACATGATTCAAGGTGGCGCCGGTACCTCCACCAACATGAACGCCAACGAAGTGATCGCCAACATTGCGCTGGAAGCAATGGGTCACCAGAAAGGCGAGTACCAGTACCTGCACCCGAACGACGACGTGAACATGGCGCAGTCGACCAACGACGCTTACCCGACGGCGATCCGCCTGGGCTTGCTGCTCGGTCACGACACCCTGCTGGCCAGCCTCGACAGCCTGATTCAGGCATTCGCCGCCAAGGGCAAAGAATTCGATCACGTCCTGAAAATGGGCCGTACCCAGCTGCAAGACGCCGTGCCGATGACCTTGGGTCAAGAATTCCGTGCCTTCGCCACCACCATGGGCGAAGACCTGGCCCGTCTGAAGACGCTGGCCCCGGAACTGCTGACTGAAGTGAACCTCGGTGGCACCGCGATCGGTACCGGCATCAACGCCGACCCGCGTTATCAAGCGCTGGCGGTACAGCGTCTGGCCCTGATCAGCGGTCAACCGCTGGTTCCAGCGGCCGACCTGATCGAAGCGACTTCCGACATGGGCGCCTTCGTGCTGTTCTCCGGCATGCTCAAGCGCACCGCGGTGAAGCTGTCGAAGATCTGCAACGACCTGCGCCTGCTGTCCAGCGGCCCACGCACCGGCATCAACGAAATCAACCTGCCAGCGCGTCAGCCAGGCAGCTCGATCATGCCTGGCAAGGTCAACCCGGTTATTCCGGAAGCGGTTAACCAGGTGGCGTTCCAAGTAATTGGTAACGATCTGGCGCTGACCATGGCAGCCGAAGGCGGCCAACTGCAACTTAACGTGATGGAGCCGCTGATCGCTTTCAAGATCTTCGACTCGATCCGCCTGCTGCAACGCGCCATGGACATGCTGCGCGAGCACTGCATCGTCGGCATCACCGCCAACGAAGCGCGCTGCCGTGAACTGGTCGAGCACTCGATCGGTCTGGTTACCGCTCTGAACCCGTACATCGGCTACAAAAACGCCACCCGTATCGCCGGTCTTGCTCTTGAAAGCGGCCGCGGCGTGCTGGAACTGGTGCGCGAAGAAGGCCTGCTCGACGAAGCCATGCTCGCCGACATCCTGCGCCCGGAAAACATGATTGCTCCGCGTCTGGTTCCGCTGAAAGCCTGAGCCGACACGTTACTTGTAGCACCGCTCACCAGGTCGAGGGACTAGACACCTCTCACCTTTTGAGGGCTTGGGGATTTAGTCCCCAAGCCCTTTTTTTTAACTTTCTGACCCTGAGACCCGTATGTCTGGGGATTGCTCGCTCTGACAGAAGAGCAGTTCCTGCACAAGCCCGGCGCCGGTAACGCCGGGTGTTTCAAAGCCTCGTTTCGTCGCTTGCACCACGACTGTGCAGACGGGCGCGCCACTGATCGGTATAGTGCCGCCCCTCTTCGCATGAGCGGTCGTCGGTAACGAGGCCATAACCCATGTGAAACCCGAACTAATAACAAACCCGCGAAATGGATCCGGGACGAAATCCTCGCCTCACCTGTTGTGCCGCGCGCAAACCGGTGTAACGCGATGTTTCCGACCTTCCAGCATTTGCTCACACAAAAAACAGCGAGGAAAAATCCATGCTCGAAGTCATTAACGACTTCCTCTCAGGGAAAGTACTGATCGTGCTCATTGTCGGGCTCGGTAGCTACTTCACGATTCGCTCGCGTTTCGTTCAATTGCGTCACTTCTTCCACATGTTCGCGGTGTTCCGCGACAGCCTCAAGGGCAGCGCCGGGCAACTCAGCTCGTTCCAGGCCCTGATGCTCAGCCTTGCCGGCCGCGTTGGTGCGGGCAACATCGCCGGTGTCGGCATCGCCGTGACACTCGGTGGTCCAGGTGCGGTGTTCTGGATGTGGGTGACCGCACTGGTCGGCATGTCCAGCAGCTTCTTCGAGTGCACCCTGGCCCAGGTCTACAAGCGCGCCGATGGCGACGGTCTGTACCGTGGTGGCCCGGCCTACTACATCCAGCACGGCTTGAAGCTCAAAGGCATGGCGGTAGTGTTCTCGGTCCTGCTGCTGGTCACCTACGGCTTCGCCTTCATTGGCCTGCAGTCCTACACCGTGACCCACTCGCTGCAGAACGCCTTTGAATTCAACCCGCAACACACCGGTATCGTCCTGGCAGTGCTGCTGGCCATTACCTTCATCGGCGGCATCAAGCGTATCGCTTCGGTGTCTGACCTGCTGGTACCGATCAAGACCCTCGCCTATATCGGCGTGACCCTGTACGTGATCGGTACTCAGATCGAACACGTACCAGCCATGCTGGAAACCATCTTCAAGAGCGCCTTCGGCCTCGATCCGGCCTTTGGTGGTCTGCTCGGCAGCGCCATCGTCATGGGCGTGAAGCGTGGCGTGTTTGCCAACGAAGCGGGCCTGGGCAGTGCGCCGAACGTCGCTGCCGTGGCTGCGGTGAAACACCCGGGCGCGCAGGGCGTGGTTCAGGCCTTCAGTGTGTTCCTCGACACTTTCGTGATCTGCACCTGTACTGCACTGCTGATCCTGCTGTCGGGCTTCTACACCCCGGGCTTCGAAGGTGACGGCATCGTCCTGACCCAGAACTCGCTGGCCGCCGTGGTCGGTGACTGGGGTCGCATGTTCGTCAGCGTCGCGCTGTCGCTGTTCGTCTTCACCTGCATCCTCTACAACTACTACCTGGGCGAAAACAGCCTGCAGTTCCTCACCCGCAACCGCGCCGCGCTGATGATTTTCCGCGGCCTGGTGCTGGCGCTGGTGGTATGGGGTTCGATGCAGGACCTGTCGACCGTGTTCGCCTTCGCCGACATCACCATGACCTGCCTGGCCTTCGTCAACCTCGTGGCCCTGGCCATGCTGTTCAAGGTCGGCATGCGTGTGATGCGCGACTACGATGCGCAACGCCGCGCCGGCGTCAAACAGCCGGTGTTCGACTCGAGCAAATTTGCTGATCTGGACCTCGACCTGAAAGCCTGGCCGACCAATCCGTCTGCCGCTGTCGGCAAGACTGAAGCCGAGCCGCAAGGCGTGCCTGCAGCGCAACGCTGACAGGTGAATGACGGGCGCATCCCCTGCGCCCGTCAGTTATTGTGGTGCAATAACTTGTCGGAGTTTGCCTGCTCGCGATAGCTGTCTTTCAGCCAACATCAACGCTGAATGATGAACCGCCATCGCCAGCAGGCTCGCTCCCATAAGGACCTCATCCTTTCGGAGAATCCCCATGAATTCGTCGACCTACCCCGCCGCCCAACACGTCATGGTGCTCTACACCGGTGGCACCATCGGCATGCAGGCCAGCGCCAATGGCCTGGCCCCGGCGTCCGGTTTCGAAGCGCGGATGCGCGACTATCTGCACAGCCAGCCTGAACTCGTCGTACCGCAGTGGCGCTTTCGCGAGATGTCGCCGCTGATCGACAGCGCCAACATGACCCCGGCCTACTGGCAGCAACTGCGTGAAGCGGTGGTCGATGCCGTTGACGTGCAAGGCTGCGACAGCGTGCTGATCCTGCACGGCACCGACACGCTGGCCTACAGCGCGGCAGCGATGAGCTTCCAGCTGCTGGGGCTGAATGCCCGTGTGTGCTTCACCGGTTCAATGTTGCCGGCTGGCGTTACTGACAGCGATGCCTGGGAGAATCTCAGTGGCGCACTGGTTGCCCTCGGCCAAGGCCTGGCGCCCGGTGTGCATCTGTACTTCCACGGTGAACTGCTGGCGCCAACCCGTTGCGCGAAGGTGCGCAGCTTCGGCCGTCATCCGTTCAAACGACTTGAGCGTCAGGGCGGCGGTGTCAAAGCCTCTTCGATTCCAGCGTCGTTGAATTACAACCAGCCGAAACAGCTGGCCAAAGTTGCCGTGCTGCCGCTGTTCCCGGGCATCAGCGCCGAAGTGCTCGACGGCCTCCTCGACAGCGGCATTCAAGGTCTGGTGCTGGAGTGCTACGGCAGCGGTACCGGGCCGAGCGACAACCCTGAGTTTCTGGCAAGCCTTGGCCGCGCACGGGATAACGGTGTGGTGGTGATTGCAGTGACGCAATGCCATGAGGGTGGCGTCGAGCTGGATGTTTACGAGGCTGGCAGTCGCTTGCGCGGTGTCGGCGTATTGTCCGGTGGTGGCATGACCCGTGAAGCGGCGTTCGGCAAGTTGCATGGGTTACTCGGTGCAGGCCTTGAAACTCAAGAAGTGCGTCGGCTGATCGAACTGGATCTGTGTGGTGAGCTACTCTGAGCATGGCTCTGGATCGGCCCTCACCCTAGCCCTATCCCTATCCCGGAGGGAGAGGGAACTGACCTTAGTGTCTTGCGCTATACGCCGACCTGAAAAAAACTATCGATTATGGATTCGGCAGCGTTTTTTCAGGTCGGCGTATCTCGCCAATATCCCCCAATCGGCCCCCTCTACCTTTGGGAGAGGGCTGGGGTGAGGGGCTGCTGCGGCATGCAACTTGCTGCGATCCAGCCATCTCAAGGCTGGAAGATCCCATGCTCCACTCCCACCTCACCACCCTCAACGCCGTGTCGCTGATCCTCAACACCTTCAAGGCCGAAGGCCTGTCGAGCGAGGCATTGCTGGCCGGCAGCGGCATCAGTGCGGCGGATCTCAGCCGTGCCGACACGCGCATCACCACCAATCAGGAGATGCAGGTCTGCGCCAACGCCGTCGCGCTCAAGCGCGATATCGGCCTAGAACTGGGCCGGCGCATGCACGTGTCCTGCTATGGAATCCTCGGTTACGCGCTGCTGACCTGTGCCACCTTCGGTGACGCTTTGCGCCTGGCGATCCGTTATCCGGCGCTGCTGGGAACACTTTTCGAACTGAGTCTGGAAGACGACGGCGAGCGCGTCTGGTTCGTCGCTGCCGATTATCGCGAGAGCCCGGCGATGGCGGTGTTCAACGCCGAGTTCTGCCTGGTGTCGCTGAAAGTCATTTGCGATGACCTGCTCGGGCATCCGCTGCCTTTGCTCGCCACGCGCTTCGAACACGCCGCGCCGGACTATCGCGACAGCTATGCCGAACACTTCAACTCACCGTTGCACTTCGCGGCGAAGGACAACGCCTTTGCCTTCGATCGGCACTGGCTCGACCAGCCGCTGCCGTTGGCGGATGCCATCACCCACCAAGCCATGGCCGAACGTTGCCGAAAGCAGAATCTTGAGTTCACCGGGCGTCAGGCGTGGCTGGGGCGGATTCGACAGTTACTCAGCGCGCAACTGAATGCAGCACCGGGACTGGAAGGTCTGGCGCAGCAGATGAAGTGTTCGCCACGCACCTTGCGCCGGCATTTGAAAGATATGGGCAGCAGCTATCAGGAACTGCTCGATGAGCTGCGTTTCGAGCGGGCCAAGCAGATGTTGTGTGAGGATCAGTTGCCGATCTATCGCATTGCCGAAACGCTCGGGTTCAGCGAGACCGCCAGTTTCCGCCATGCCTTTGTGCGCTGGAGCGGCGTGGCGCCGAGCCAATTCCGGGCCTGAAGATCAAAAGATCGCAGCCTTCGGCAACTCCTACAAGGGATCGGCGTAGGAGCTGCCGAA
>NZ_AKJR01000260.1:0-7792 GCF_000282235.1 Pseudomonas sp. GM24
AGCAGGCTCACTCCTACAGGGGAACGCATTCCAATTGTAGGAGTGAGCCTGCTCGCGATTGCCGCGACTCGATCCTGGATCAGACCGAGAACGACTTGCCGGTATGGTTATTCAGCGAAATAACCTTGGTCTTGCCAATCCGGTGGCGGTAGATCTCGCGCAGGTACTTGATCGACTTCTTCACGCAATCACGCGACAGGCGAATGTCATTGATCGAGACAAACTTCTCTTTGTCGTTGATCAGCTCGCGGTACTTCTTCTCGTACATCGGTTTGATCGCGTACCAGTTGGTGTCGAGGATCTTCGCCGGGTTCTCGAATTCGTTGAGCAGGTCGTCGATGCGATCTTCGTCGAATTCTTCGTTGATGATGAAATCAAGAATCGAGTTGTCCAGGGTCTCGTCGAAGCGGTACGGGTTCTTCGCGAAGCAACGCTTGATAAACGCGACGATCAGGGTCAGGAAGTCGTCCGACAGGCACGGGCTCTTCGCAATCAACGTGGTCAGCGACAGGTTGGCCGAGGCGCCGATTACCAGTGCGTAACGCTTGAGCGTGGTGTTGGGGAACAGGCTGTTGAGGTGCGTCTTCAACCGGTTCAGGTCCATGTACGACAGCTTGTAGTCTTTCGGCAGCGAAACGATCGAGACCACCGACGAGCAGTTCTTGAAGAAGTGCAGGTCGTGCAGGGCCGCGGCGTCGTAGCCGGAGTTCTTGTACTGCTCCAGCGAAGCGCGATAACGCTTGGACTCGATCGGCAGCAGACTGATGCCTTCGATGGCCTGAGTCACTTTGTTGAAATGCGGCAGATCGATCGAGCGGAAGAACAGGTCATCGATGTTCAGACGCTGCGGCTCTTTATCGAACACCTTGAATTTGTCGCTGCTCGGCGGCGGGGTTTCCGGTACCACCGATTCTGCGTAGGCAATTGCCACCGGACCGGCCAGACTCATGAACAAGTCGTTAGCATCCAGGCGAATGGTCTCACCGATGTCGATGCCGGCGCGGCGGAAGTAGTTCTGGTCGTAGTCAGTGGTGACTGCCTGCGCCGTGAGAATGTTGAAGATCTGCTGCGAGATGTACTGGTTGGCGTGCTTTTCCATCGCATTGACATCAATATTCTGGATGTTGCCATCATCGCTTTCTTCGGCGTAACGCATGATGTCGTTGGAGATCAGCATCATCGCGTTCCATGGGCGGATACGGCCCATGACGCTGGCTTCGCTGCTGTCTTCATTGGCGAAGTTGTAGGAGAAATCCCATTCTTCCGAAAGGTATTTGCACAGCAGGCGACCGGCGTTGATGTGCAGCGCCTCGGACATTTCGCTGCGGTGATCGGAAATGTTCGGCAGCACGCAGATGCCGCTGGTGAAGATCGGTTCGAACACAAACGAATGACCGCTCTTGCCGTCATGCTCGTCCATCGGTTTGGTGTCGAACGTCTTGTTCATGTACGAGTGCTGCTGGGCCAGACCGAATTCCGAAGCCATGCCGGAACCGGTACCGCCGCCGGCACTGAAGATCGAGAAATACAGGCGCGACTGGTTGGCCTTGATGCCGCAGCTGTCGATCAGGTACGAGTGGATCATTTTCCAGTCAGGGCTGGAGAAGCGCTGGGTGTCCTTGTTGAGGATGATCTTCGCCAGGTACTGGCCGAGGATCGGCGCGTTACCGGCGCCACCGGCGTGGACTTCGGACAAGTCCATGATCTTCATTTTGCTGTAGTCGCGCAGGAAGCCGCTTTTCTCGCCCTTGCGCGAGAAACGGATGCGCCCGGCGATGTCCTTGTCGAGGTCGCCGAGCATCACTAGCGGTTCGACCAGAAACACCGGTTTGGTCGATTTGTTCGGGCCGATGCGCAGGTTGTTCTTGATCCACTGCGCCGGGCTGTAACCCTTGTCGGCCAGTCGGCGATCCGCCGCGCGGTCTTCGTTATTGAATTCGTTGAGGTAGAACTTGCGCGCGTTGTACACCAGCTCCGCGACATCAAGGGCGATGTTCGAGCCGCAGCGACCGAGGCCGATCAGGCACACCGAGGGGAATTCCTGGTCGTTGTGCTGTTCGTTGTCGCCTTCCAGGTGCGGTGGGCGCGGGAACACCAGATCACGCAGGCCGTCGAGGTTGTCGAGGATGCGGTCGGTATTGGTTTCGGTGAAGTACAGGTATTGCTGGGTTGACAGCGGGCGCGACGGGACCAATGGCTTCGACGATGACGGGCTGTTGGCGGCGGGGCTCAAAGTCAGATCGGATACCGCAGTGGCGGGATTGTTTTTAGAAGTCATTGTGCGCCATATACCTGGACTGGTTGGCTCGCTGGCCAGTTGCCTGCGAACCTCACGGAATAAGATCTCGCGTCTTTTAATTGCGCGAATTGAGCCCGAGCGTCAGGGTTTTGGCCTGACTGTCGCTGGGGGGAATCCTTTCCTGATCGTTGATGAATCGGCCATTATTCGGCGATCTTTAATCGAAAAGAGGCAAAATGATGTCAACGCTACCTTCGTTGGGGTTCGCCGGAATCGGTCTGATGGGCCTGCCCATGTGCCGCCGTTTGTTGGCGGCGGGTTACCCGCTGACCGTGTGGAATCGCAACCCGGCCAAGTGCGCGCCACTGGTCGAGGCCGGTGCCCGGCAGGTGGCGACTGCCGCTGAATTGTGCGAACACGCCGACGTGGTGATGTTGTGTCTGGCCGATACGGCAGTGGTTCGCGAGGTGGTGTTTGGCGCTGGCGGTATCGCCGAAGGGGCGAAAAACGGCCAGTTGCTGGTGGACTTTTCCAGCCTTGAACCAACGGCCACTCGCGAAATGGCGACAGAACTGGCGGAGAAAACCGGCATGGCCTGGCTGGATTCACCGGTGTCCGGCGGCGTGGTCGGTGCCGAGGCGGGCAGTCTGGCTATCATGGTCGGCGGCGATGCGGCAAATCTGGAGCGTGTGCGCCCGGTATTGCTCAACCTCGGTCAGCGCGTCACGCACATGGGCGGCATCGGCGCGGGACAGGTGACCAAGGCCTGCAACCAGATGATCGTCGCCTGCAATGCTTTGGTCATCGCTGAAGTGGTGGCACTCGCCGAACAGGCTGGGGTCGATGCGAGTCTGATCGCCGAGGCGCTGGCGGGTGGTTTTGCCGATTCGAAACCGTTGCAGATCCTCGCCCCGCAAATGGCCGAAAGCCGTTTCGAACCGATCAAATGGCACGTGCGCACCTTGCTCAAGGATCTTGATACGGCAGTGAAGTTTTCCCGCGAACAGGGTTCGGCGACGCCGATCAGCGGATTGGCCGCACAACTGATGCGCCTGCATGGGGCGCAAGGTTATTTGGCGCAGGATCCAGCGACACTGGTGCAAATGTACCGCGCGCCAGAATCAACGGATTGACCGCGTGTGAATGTTTGCGCTGATTGATTTCTTCCAGCACCGGGCGCAGCTCGTCCAGCGGCACCGGACGGCTGAGCAGGTAACCCTGAATGAAGTCGCAGCCTGAGCGTTCAAGGAATTCGTACTGTTCCAGGCTTTCCACGCCTTCGGTGACCACTTGCAAATGCAGGGTGTGCGCCATGACGATGATCGCCTGGACGATCTCCATGTCGGCGGTCGCCGTGGGAATATCGAGGATGAACGAGCGGTCGATCTTCAAGGTGTTGAGCGGCAGGCGCTTGAGGTAGGCCAGTGACGAGTAGCCGGTGCCGAAGTCGTCGATCGACAGCGATACACCCAAGGCACGAATCTGCCGCAGTAACACCAGGGTGTTGGCGATGTTGCCCATCAGCGCGTTTTCGGTGACTTCCAGTTCCAGCCGCTCCGGTGCCACCCCGGCGGTGCGCAAGGCACCTTCGATTTCGTTGGCCAGCTCATCCCGGGTGAGATTGAGTGGCGAGCAGTTCCAGGCGATTTTCAGTTCTTCGCAGCCATGGCGCGACAGTTCACCCAGATCCTTGCACGCGCGGCGCAGCACCCAGTTGTCCAGTTCGGCGATCAAGCCGTTGTTTTCGGCAATCGAGATGAAACGATCCGGGGTCAGCAAGCCATGCAGCGGATGCTGCCAGCGAATCAGCGCTTCAAGCTTGGTGACGCGGCCGGTTTTCAGTTCGAAGATCGGTTGGTAATACAGCATCAAACCGTTTTCTTCGCGCAGGGCATGGCGCAGTTCTTCTTCCAGTTGCAGCTCGAAGCTGGCGCGGGTCTTGAGGTTGGAACTGAAAAAGTGCAGGCCGTTACGTCCTGCGCCCTTGGATTGATACAACGCCAGGTCGGCGTGCTTGAGCAGTTCTTCGCAGGTGGTGCCGTCCTCCGGAAACAGACTGATGCCGATGCTGGTGGTCATCACCATGCGGCGCCCGGCCAGCTCGATCGGCTCCTTCATCTTGAGCATGATGCGCTGGGCCATGTTGCGGGCCTCTTCGCGGTCATGCAGGTTGATGAGGATGCAGAACTCGTCGCCGCCGAAGCGCGCGACCACGTCTTCATGGCTGCGCACCGAACCTTTGATGTGATTGGCGATGACCTTGAGCAGCTCGTCACCAGCGTCATGGCCGAGGCTGTCGTTGATCCGCTTGAAGTGGTCGATGTCGAGAAACATCACCGCGAGCATGCCGCCCTCGGTGGCTTTCTGGCAGAGTTTCTCGGCAAAGATCTGGTTGAACCCGCGGCGGTTGATCAGGTTGGTCAGGGCGTCGTAGTTGGCCGCTTGTTGCAGCGACATGCGCGCCTGATCGAGCTGGCTGAGCAGGGCGTTGACGCGGCGCAGATCCTCTTCTTTGTTCTGCAGTTTCTTGTCGGCCAGCGCCGCACTGATCGCGCTGCCAAGGATCAGCAGGATGATCAGCGCAACGGTCAGGCCCAGTTGCAGATGCCCGTTATCGCCGCCGCTCGCTGTCAGGCCTCCCTCGGGAAGAACCAGATCCAGCGCAGCCATGCCGGTGAAATGCATGCTGATGATGCCGGCGCCGAGAATCAGCGCAGCGCTGTACTTGAGCAACTGATGCGCGACGCCGCTGCCTTCGCTGAGATAGCGGGCCACCCACAGCGCTGCGAAACTGGCGCCGATGGCGATCGCCACAGACAGCGCGAACAGTCCTGGATGATAGTAGGCGGTGGCGCTCGACTTCATCGCCGCCATGCCAACGTAATGCATGCCGGCGATGCCCAGGCCGATGACAAACGCGGTTTTCAAGCAATGCAATGCGCTCGGCTGCGCTTCGCTAAGGGTTTGCATGGCCAGCCAAGAGGCGAGCAGGGCGATCAGCAACGAGAAAAGGGTGATGCCAAGGTCGTACTGAATGTCGATCGGTGTCTGGAAAGCCAGCATGCCGATGAAATGCATGGCCCAGATGCCGCCGGCCAGGCAGGTCGCGCCGATCCAGCGCCAGATCCGCCGCGACCCCGGATCTTCGGCATTTACAACGCGCTCAGCCATATCAAGAGTGGCGAAACTGGCTGCGCAGGCGACCAGATAAGCAACCATCACCAGGAAAGGGTTGTGACTGCAATCGAGGATGACCTGCCCGCTCTCCGGCAGCTCGGTAACAAACTGCAAACCAAGCCACTCCATAGCATGCCCCGTCTCTGAAGTCGTCCCGAGTGCGCGTTGAACGCAGCTGAATGTCAGGAGTATAGAGGCCGATTTCGGGGTGCAAGCGGTAGTGGCACATTGGCGCTAATGATTTCGGCATTAGCGTCATAGCGATTGGCGCTAAAGGCTTACGCGATCTGTTCGAAAGGGATTTGCGCCCAGTCCGGCTGCAGCGGCGGCAAGCCGAAACGTGCACGGGCCTTGTCGCAGTCGACATTCTGTTCGCCGTTTTCCCATGAAGATTCGAATTCACGGCAGGGGCTGGAGCGCAGTTCATAAATCGAGCACTTCACCTCGCTGCCGACTTCACCGACCAGCGCCGTGCAACGTGGCGATTTGCAGTCGGTGCCGTTCATCGCCACCCGGCTTGGACTGATCTGTGTGACCAGTTCATCAGGCACCGTGCCGCCGGAAGATGAGCACTCACCCCAAAAGAAAGACACGCGAAAATGGGAACAGCAGGCACCGCAATTCAGACACGGACTGACTTCAGACATGGGCGAGGGTATCAAAGGGATTGATCGGGAGATCCGGACGGATCCGGCGGCCATTCTAGGCTTTGCCGCGGACTTGGGAAGGGGGGCGCGAAACTATTTTTTTGTGGCAAGGTTTTGCCGCAAAAGCCCCGGTTTTCGGGGGATTACAGACTTATCAAGGGCTTACGTTTCGTTACAGTGCCATGGGCCGATATCAGGCAGACGAATGATCACAGACAGCCTTTGCGTGGCTGACTAGATTGCAGGTTCCGGGCTCGGATGCGTTGGCAGTGAAGCCCTATAACAATAAAGAGACGGACCCATGCAGAACTCGACCCAAGCGGCGAATGCCTGGCGCATTCTGTTCCTGCTGTTCCTCGCCAACCTGTTCAACTTCTTCGACCGCACCATTCCAGCGATCATCATCGAGCCGATCCGCATGGAATGGCACCTCAGCGACTTCCAGTTGGGGATCGTCGGCACCGCATTCACCATTGTTTACGCCATCGCCGGCCTGCCGCTGGGGCGCATGGCCGATACCGGTTCGCGCAGCAAGCTGATGGGCTGGGGCCTGGCGACGTGGAGTGCGCTGACGGCGGTCAACGGTCTGGTCGGCAGTTTCTGGAGTTTCCTGATCGTGCGCATGGGCATCGGCATTGGTGAGGCCAGTTATGCACCGGCGGCCAACTCGCTGATTGGCGATCTGTTTCCGGCTCATCGGCGGGCGCGGGCCATGGGCATCTTCATGCTCGGTTTGCCGTTGGGCCTGTTGCTGGCTTTCTTCACCATCGGCTGGATGGTCAAGGCGTTCGACAGCTGGCGTGCGCCGTTCTTTATTGCAGCGGTGCCGGGTCTGCTTCTGGCGATTTTCATGTTCTTTATCAAAGAGCCGAAGCGCGGCGCAGCGGAGACCGTGCAGGTTTCGCAAGAGAAAGTCGACAAGCCGATCCGCCGGATTCTGGCGGTGCCGACCTTTCTCTGGCTGGTGATGGCCGGGTTGTGCTTCAACTTCGCCACCTATGCCTGCAACTCGTTTCTGGTGCCGATGCTGCAACGCTATTTCCTCATGCCGTTGCAGGAAGCGGCGGTGGCGACCGGGATGATTGTCGGCGTGACCGGACTGGTCGGTTTGACCCTGGGCGGCTGGATAGCCGACAAGATTCACCAGCGCGTGGCCAATGGGCGGCTGCTGTTTGCCGCGTTCAGTCTGATTATCTCGACGCTGTGTACGGCGTGGGCGCTGCATTCGGGGCGTATCGAGATTGGTGTGTTTGTCGCGCTGTTCAGTGTTGGCTGGCTGTTTGCCTACAACTTTTACACATGTGTTTATACAGCGATTCAGGACGTGGTCGAACCGCGCCTGCGGGCCACGGCAATGGCGTTGTTCTTTGCCGGGTTGTATCTGCTCGGCGGTGGCTTGGGGCCGGTGGTGGTGGGGGGGTTGTCGGATCATTTTGCGCACACGGCGATGTTGGCGGCCGGTGCGGAGCAGATGACCGAGGCCTTTAAGGCAGTCGGCCTGCATGATGCGATGTACCTGATTCCGGTGGCGCTGTTTCTGACCATGGTGTTTCTGTTTCTGGCGGCGCGGTGTTTTGTGCGCGATGCGCAGCGGATGAAGGAGGGCTTGGTTGCTGTGGTTGAGCCTGAGGTTGCAGCGGCGACCGCATAGCCGTCATCGCTGGCAAGCCAGCTCCCACAGTGACCGAGTCGTACACATAATCTGTAAACGACCCGAAACCTGTGGGAG
>NZ_AKJR01000261.1:0-11905 GCF_000282235.1 Pseudomonas sp. GM24
GCTGCGATCTTTTGACTTTGATTGTAAAAAACAAGATCAAAAGATCGCAGCCTTCGGCAGCTCCTACACGGACCGCGTACGCCATTTTTCGATGGGCAATTTGGTGATCGCAAAGCCGCTCAATAAAATCGCCGAATAGATCATCAGCTCCCGGGACAGGGTTTGTCCCTCGTACCAGGCGCCGATGATCACGGCAAACACCGGGAAAATGATAAACACGAACGACAGGATGATTGGGCTTAGGCGTTTAAGCAGCAAAAAGTAAACGATGAATCCGCCGACCGAGGCCACCAGCCCGAGATAGAACAGGGCGGCCCACGAGCGTGTTGTCACTTGCGCAAACACCGGCGTTTCGACGCTCAATCCGACAATAAATAACATCGCCCCGGCAATGCCGATCGGCAGCGTGTTGTAGGTAATCACGCTGATCGCGCTGCCATGTTTTTTCGTCACCACGTAACACAGCGCATGCATCACCGCCGCACACAGAATCGCCAACACGCCAAGCCATTCGGCCTGATCCAGATGCAGACCCTGGCTGCGAATAATCATGAACAGACTGCCGAAACCGATCGCGATACCGAGCATTTGCGACGGGTAGATTTTCTCGCGCAGAAACAGCGCGGAAAACAGCAGGATAAACACCGGCATGCAACTGAACAGCAGCGCTGTCAGGCCGGACGACACGTGCATCTCGCCATAGTTGAGCAGGTAGTAGGGCAGACTGAAATACGACAGCGTGACGAACACAAAAAACCAGCGGCTTGGTCGAGGAAACAACAGCGGTTCCTTGCGCAACAGCGCAAAGCTCAGGAACAGCGGGAAGGCGATCAGAAAGCGCAGGCCGGCGGCGGTCAGCGGTGGCACGCTTTCCACCGCAATCTTGATCCCCAGCCACGTCGTACCCCAACTCAGGCAGACGATCAGAAACAGCGTGCTGGTGAGCAATCCGGCTAGCCAGGATTTGCTGATGTTCATCGGTGTGCTGACGACGGTCGACATGCGGCGTGCTCCGAACGGTGGAATTGACCTGATCGTGGAAACGGTCTATTTCTGATTGAACCTGTTTTCAGCACGCTATTCGGGGCGAGAATGACTGTCAAAGTAAGTATTGCCATGGTGTCAATCCTCCGCGACGGCCTCGCCAATGGCGTCGGCGTGAAGTACAAACGCTTGGCCGATGCGGTCGCACAGGCCATCGACGAAGGTGTGATCGATACGGGATGCAAGTTGCCGCCCCACCGATTGCTGGCTGACAGTCTGGGCGTGACCATCGGCACTATCAGCCGTGCTTACGGTGAACTTGAGCGTGTCGGATTGGTGGTTGCTCGCGTAGGAGATGGCACCTATGTGTGTCAGCGCGGGATGGAGCGGCCGCAGGACAAAGGCTTTCGTAATGTCAGCGATGAGCCGTCAGCCTGCTTCGACATGAGCCGCAATCAGCCGATGCCAGGACAAGAGGCGGCGTTCATGAGCCAGAGTCTTCAGGAGCTGGCGAGTGATCCACGGGTGTTACGGCAGTTGACTGGATACACCGCTGAAGGTGGGCTGGCACGGCACCGCTTGGCGGGGGCGGTCTGGTTGCAGCACGGGACGTTTGTCCCGCATGTCGATCAGGTGTTGTGCGTCAACGGCGGCCAACATGGTCTGTTGTGCGCGTTGATGGGTTTGCTCAAGGCCGGCGACACGCTGGTCACCGAGCATTTGTCCTACCCGGGATTGATCGGCGTCGCACGTCAGCTCGGGATAAAACTCATTGGCGCGGCGATGGATGACGAAGGACTTGTGCCGTCGGCACTGGAAGAAATCTGCCGTCAGCATCGCGTTTCTGCACTGTATTGCACCCCAACGATCCAGAATCCTACAGCCGCTGTGATGTCGATCCCACGGCGCGAGGCGATTGCCGACCTCTGTCGCCAGTACAACCTGCTGATCATTGAGGATGAAGCCCATGCCGTGCTGGATCGTCAGCGCCCGTTGCCGCTGAGTTATTTTGCGCCGGAGCGTTCGGTGTTGATCGGCAGTTTGAGCAAAGCGGTTTCCGCGGGTTTGCGCGTCGGTTACCTGCACGCGCCGCAAGCGTTGATCGGGCGTTTGAGTGCCGCCATCCGCGCAACGTGCTGGATGGCCAATCCGTTATCGATGGAAGTGGCCAGTCTGTGGATTGAAAGCGGTATGGCCGAGCGTTTGCTGGACGAACAGATCAGCGAGATCGCTCGGCGCAAGGCTTTGGTGGCACCTGTTCTGCAAGGCTTGGACTACAAGACTCACCCTTACAGTCCGCATTTCTGGGTGCAAGTGCCTGAGCTGTGGCGGGCGTCGCAGATTGCGGCGGAGTTGAAGGAGAACAACTATCTGGTGGCCACCGCTGAGGCGTTTGCGGTCGGGCATGCAGCGGTGCCGCAATTTATTCGGGTGAGTGTGTGTAATGCGGTGGGGGATGATCGGTTGTTGCTTGCAGGGTTTGAAGCTTTAAGCCGGGCACTGACAGAGATCGTGTAATCGTTCATCGCGAGCAGGCTCACTCCTACAATGAATCTCTGTCGTCCACATGATCTGTGCCCGCTGAAGATCAACTGTAGGAGTGAGCCTGCTCGCGATAGCGGTCGCACAGACACCAGCAATCTACTTGAAGCGCCGCTCCACACCTTTCTCCACCAGAATCTTCGCCGAAATCTCTTCCACCGAAAAATGCGTGGAGTTGATGTTCGGGATGTTCTCGCGGCGGAACAGATTCTCCACCTCACGCACTTCGAATTCGCACTGGGCGTAGCTCGAATAACGGCTGTTGGGCTTGCGCTCATTGCGGATAGCGGTGAGGCGGTCCGGGTCGATGGTCAGGCCGAACAGCTTGTGCTGATGGGCGCGCAGGGCCGTTGGCAGGGTCAGGCGCTCCATGTCGTCTTCGGTCAGCGGATAGTTGGCCGCGCGGATGCCGAACTGCATGGCCATGTACAGACACGTCGGCGTTTTACCGCATCGCGACACGCCCACTAGTATCAAATCGGCTTTGTCGTAATAGTGCGTGCGCGCACCGTCGTCATTGTCGAGGGCGAAGTTCACCGCCTCGATGCGCTCCATGTAATTGGAGTTATGCCCGATCGAGTGGGACTTGCCGACGGTGTAGGAAGAATGCTCGGTCAGTTCCTGCTCAAGCGGGGCGAGGAAGGTCGAGAAAATATCGATCATGAAACCATTGGACGTTGCGAGAATCTCACGGATGTCCTGATTGACGATGGTGTCGAAGATGATCGGGCGGAAGCCGTCGGTTTCGGCGGCTTTGTTGATTTGTTGTACCATGGCCCGCGCTTTATCCACGCTGTCGATGTACGGTCGCGTGAATTTGCTGAAGGTAATGTTTTCGAACTGCGCCAGAAGGCTTTGACCCAGGGTTTCGGCAGTGATGCCGGTGCCATCGGAGATGAAGAAAGCAGATCGTTTCATTTGCACCTTGGGCCTTAAGCTAGTAACGAATCTTGGATATGATAGGCGCGATTTGTCGGCCGCGATTGGCCCGCATTCTCACTTATTTTCCAGGTCCAGGCCATACAACCGGCCAAGGCTCCCCCGGGCCGCCGGTTTCTGAGCTTTTCCAACACAGTTAGTGGAGAGATCACCTTGGTAGAGTACGTAGTTTCCCTCGATAAGCTCGGCAAACACGATGTTGAGCATGTGGGGGGCAAGAACGCATCCCTGGGCGAGATGATCAGTAACCTGGCAGGCGCCGGTGTTTCGGTCCCCGGCGGCTTCGCCACGACGGCTCAGGCTTATCGTGATTTCCTCGAACTGAGCGGCCTCAACGACCAGATCCACCAGGCCCTCGACGCGCTCGACGTTGATGACGTCAACGCCCTGGCCAAGACCGGCGCGCAGATCCGTCAATGGATCATGGAAGCCGAATTCCCTGAAAAACTGAATGCCGAAATCCGCACCGCGTTTGCCGCGCTGTCGGCCGGCAACCCTGACGTGGCCGTGGCCGTGCGTTCTTCCGCCACCGCCGAAGACTTGCCGGACGCCTCGTTCGCCGGTCAGCAGGAAACCTTCCTGAACATCCGTGGTGTGGAAAACGTTATCCGCGCCGCCAAAGAGGTGTTCGCTTCGCTGTTCAACGACCGTGCGATTTCCTACCGCGTGCACCAGGGCTTCGACCACAAACTGGTCGCCCTGTCGGCTGGCGTGCAGCGCATGGTGCGTTCGGAAACCGGCACTGCCGGCGTGATGTTCACCCTCGATACCGAATCCGGTTTCCGTGACGTGGTGTTCATCACCGGCGCCTACGGCCTGGGCGAAACCGTCGTACAAGGCGCGGTCAACCCGGACGAGTTCTACGTGCACAAGGGCACGCTGGAGGCCGGTCGCCCGGCGATCCTGCGTCGCAACCTGGGCAGCAAAGCCATCAAGATGATCTACGGCGACGAGGCCAAGGCCGGTCGTTCGGTCAAGACCATCGACGTCGACAAGGCTGACCGCGCGCGTTTCTGCCTGTCCGACGCTGAAGTCAGCGAACTGGCCAAGCAAGCGATGATCATCGAGAAGCACTACGGCTGCCCGATGGACATCGAGTGGGCCAAGGACGGTGACGACGGCAAGTTGTACATCGTGCAGGCGCGTCCGGAAACCGTGAAAAGCCGCACCCAGGCCAACGTCATGGAACGTTACCTGCTGAAAGAAACCGGCACCGTGCTGGTGGAAGGTCGTGCGATTGGCCAGCGTATCGGCGCCGGTAAAGTGCGCATCATCAAGGATGTCTCCGAGATGGACAAAGTCCAGCCGGGCGACGTGCTGGTTTCCGACATGACCGACCCGGACTGGGAACCGGTGATGAAGCGCGCCAGCGCCATCGTCACCAATCGTGGCGGGCGTACTTGCCACGCAGCGATCATCGCTCGCGAGCTGGGCATCCCGGCAGTCGTCGGTTGCGGCAACGCCACCCAATTGCTGAAGGATGGCCAGGGCGTGACCGTGTCCTGCGCTGAAGGCGACACCGGTTACATCTTCGAAGGCGAGCTGGGCTTCGACATCAAGAAGAACTCCGTCGACGCCATGCCGGAGCTGCCGTTCAAGATCATGATGAACGTCGGCAACCCGGATCGTGCCTTCGACTTCGCGCAACTGCCGAACGCCGGTGTCGGCCTGGCCCGTCTGGAGTTCATCATCAACCGCATGATCGGCGTCCACCCGAAAGCGCTGTTGAATTACGACGGTCTGCCACAGGAAATCAAGGACAGCGTCGACAAGCGTATCGCCGGTTACAACGACCCGGTCGACTTTTACGTCGACAAACTGGTGGAAGGCATCAGCACCCTGGCGGCGGCGTTCACGCCGAAGAAAGTCATCGTGCGCCTGTCGGACTTCAAGTCCAACGAATACGCCAACCTGATCGGCGGCAAGCTGTACGAGCCGGAAGAAGAAAACCCGATGCTGGGCTTCCGTGGCGCTTCGCGTTACATCAGCGAATCGTTCCGTGACTGCTTCGAACTGGAATGCCGTGCGCTGAAACGTGTGCGCAACGAGATGGGCCTGACCAACGTCGAAATCATGGTGCCGTTCGTCCGTACCTTGGGCGAAGCGAGTCAGGTCGTCGATCTGCTCGCCGAAAACGGCTTGAAGCGCGGCGAAAACGGTCTGCGCGTGATCATGATGTGCGAACTGCCATCCAACGCGATCCTTGCTGAAGAATTCCTCGAATTCTTCGACGGTTTCTCGATCGGCTCCAACGACTTGACGCAGTTGACCCTGGGTCTGGACCGCGATTCCGGTATCATCGCGCACCTGTTTGACGAGCGAAATCCGGCGGTCAAGAAGCTTCTGGCCAACGCGATTGCCGCGTGCAACAAGGCCGGCAAGTACATCGGTATCTGCGGTCAGGGTCCTTCGGACCACCCGGATCTGGCCAAGTGGCTGATGGAGCAGGGCATCGAAAGCGTGTCGCTGAACCCGGATACCGTGCTGGAAACCTGGTTCTTCCTCGCCGAAGGTCAGACACCGGCTTAAAGAGTATGTGAACGGCCCGCTCCCACAGGGGGCGGGCCTTGAGATTCAAGTAGGGCGGGCTCCTGTAGATGCCGCCCTTTTTTGTGCAAGAGCATTATGCAAAGCAGCAGCAACTTATTTCCTGTCGCCCTGATCAGCGCCGAACGGCGTGGTGATCTGAGCGAAGACGTGTATCGACTGAAACCCGGCAACAGTCCCGACTGGTCCGTGGAAATCGCTGTGACCCGCTTGGGCATGGCCGATGACACGGCGCCTCGCGGTGTGCCGGTGATTTTGCTGCACGGCAGTTTTTCCAATCGACGCTTCTGGTTTTCACCCAAAGGCCTGGGCCTGGGCGCATATCTGACGCGACTGGGGTTCGACGTTTGGATTCCGGAGATGCGCGGTCACGGCCTGTCGCAGCGCAATGAGGAATACCGACGCAACCGTGTCGCCGACTATGCCCGTTACGATCTGCCGGCGATTGCCGCATTCGTGCGAGAGCAGAGCGGGCAGATTCCGCACTGGATCGGCCATTCGCTGGGCGGCATCACCTTGGCCGCGGCGCTCGGTGGCGAATACCTTGGCGAGCCTGCCGTAGCTTCTGCGGCGTTTTTCGGTACTCAGGTCAGCCGCACCTACTGGCCGCTGAAAATCCCGCCAGTGGAGTGGAGTGGGCGCTTTATTCTCAAGCGCTTCGCGCAACTGTCGGGTTCGCGCCTCAAGCGTGGCCCGGAAGATGAGCCGATCGGCCTGGCGCTGGAAAGCATGCGCTGGTACGGCTTGTTCGGCCGTTTTGGCGACAAGGACAAGGATTGGTGGGCGGGTCTGGCGGACGTCAAGGTGCCGGTGCTGGCAGTGACGGCGGCGGGGGATCATCAGGATCCGGCCTGGGCCTGTCGCAAACTGTTCGAACAGATCGGCTCCGAGCACAAGCAATTCGTCAATCTGGGGCGCGAACAGGGTTTCACCGATAATTTCGGTCATGTTGAAATGTTGGTGAGCAAAGCGGCGCAGAATGAAGTGTGGCCCTTGGTAGCGCGCTGGTTGAACGATCAGCACACGCCGTTACTGGGCGAGAAGCCTGATCTGGCTTCTGCGGTCTGAGACGGGGCTGGGTAAAGGGCATTTCGTAAAGGTCGGCTTGCGGCTAAGATATGACGAATTGTGCGGTTCTGGTCATATTCGGTGGCAGTTTAGCGATTACGTTTCAGCGTTTGTTCAGGTTCATTCAGCGAACATTCAATGAGCTAAGGTAAACAGCGACCACCGGAACTCGTCTCTTCAGAACGCGCCATCCTTGATCGTCTTGCTTTTTACAGGAGTTTTTCGATGAACCATTACCTTACGCCTGACCTGTGCGACGCCTATCCGGAGCTGGTGCAGGTGCTGGAACCGATGTTCAGCAATTTCGGCGGCCGTGATTCGTTCGGTGGCGAAATCGTGACCATCAAATGCTTCGAAGACAACTCGCTGGTCAAGGAACAGGCTGAGCTCAAGGGCAACGGCAAAGTGCTGGTGGTCGATGGCGGCGGTTCGCTGCGTCGCGCGCTGCTGGGTGACATGATCGCCGAGAAAGCCGCTAAAAACGGCTGGGAAGGGCTGGTGATCTATGGCTGCATCCGTGACGTCGACGTCATTGCGCAGACCGATCTGGGCGTGCAGGCGTTGGCCAGCCACCCGATGAAAACCGAAAAACGCGGCATTGGTGACCTCAACGTCCCGGTGACTTTCGCCGGTGTGACGTTCCACCCGGGCCACTACATTTATGCGGACAACAACGGCGTGATCGTCTCGCCGACTCCGCTGCAGATGCCTGAATAAGATTTTCGACAAAGGGATGCGGATGTTCGAGGAAGAAAACGCGCAATGGGGGCTGGTGCATGCCCTGGTGCTGGACGGAAAAGGCGGTGCGCGTTCGATAGCCCGGACTGAGCTCGACGATTTGCAGCTGCAGGCCCATGAAAGCCTGTGGCTGCATTGGGATCGCAGCCATCCGCAAACGCAGACCTGGCTGCGCAAATCCAGCGGTCTCAATGAATTCACCTGCGATCTGCTGCTGGAAGAGAACACTCGACCGCGCCTGTTGCCGTTGCCGGATTCCGAGTTGCTGCTGTTTCTGCGTGGGGTCAATCTCAATCCGGGTGCAGAGCCGGAAGACATGGTCTCGGTGCGCATTTTCGCTTCGGCCCAACGGGTGATTTCCCTGCGTTTGCGCCCATTGCGTGCCACCGATGAACTGCTGGTGCAATTGGCGGACGGCAAAGGCCCGAAAACCTCGTCTGAACTTATCCTTTATCTAGCGCAGTTCCTCACCAACAAGGTGCAGGATCTGGTCACTTGCCTCTCGGAAATCGCCGATGAGGAAGAAGAAAAAATGGATGCCGACGAACGGTATACCCCCGAGCATGGCGCCATTCTGCACATCCGCCGCCGGGCCGCTGGGTTGAAGCGTTTTCTTGCGCCGCAGCGGGATATTTTCGGACAACTGACGCGGATAAAACTGCCGTGGTTTGTCGATGACGATGCCGATTACTGGAACGAATTGAACAACAGCCTGACCCGCTATCTCGAAGAACTCGAATTGACCCGAGAGCGCGTGGGGCTTGTGCTGGAGGCTGAAGACCGGCGTTTGAGCGAGCGCATGAATCGCACCATGTACCGCTTCGGCATCATCACCTGCATCTTTTTGCCGATGAGTTTTATCACCGGTCTGCTGGGCATCAACGTCGGCGGAATTCCGTTCTCCAGCAGCCCTTATGGTTTCCTGATCGCCTGCTTGACGGTACTCGCCTTGGCCTTCGGTCAGTGGTGGTTATTCCGTCGTTTGCGCTGGGTCTGAACATGGCGCATGTGACCCGACCAAATCTGCCCGCGTCTTTCACAGACATCACGAGAGGTGCGTATGCACGATCCGTTTGAACAGTCTTTGCGCGACATGCTCAACGCTTCGCCGTCCAGCCGCGACGACGATGCATGCCTGGGCCGCGTACTCAAAACCGCCAACCGCCAGGTCGGCGCCGGTGATCTGTTCAGCCTGCTGGGCCGCTGGCTGCCCGCGCTGATGATCGCCCTGAATAACGGCTCGGCCCATGTCTCGCCGGTTTCCCGTCGTAAACCTACCGCTCGCACTGCTGATAAGGCTGATTGAATATGGAACTCGACCTCTGGACTCAGAGCCTCGTCACTGCAATGACTGCGTTGTGGACCAAAGTAGCCAACTTCATCCCGAACCTGTTCGGCGCACTGGTCGTGCTGCTGTTGGGTTTCGTCGTGGCCAAGCTGCTCGATACCTTGCTCTCCAAGCTGCTCGCCAAACTGGGTCTTGATCGCCTGATGGGCGGTACCGGGCTGACCAAGTTGATGTCGCGTGCGGGGCTGCAAGTTCCGATTTCAACGCTGATCGGTAAAATCGTTTACTGGTTCGTTCTGCTGATTTTTCTGGTTTCTGCAGCAGAATCCCTTGGCCTCGAGCGAGTTTCGGCTACGCTGGATATGTTGGCGCTCTATTTGCCGAAAGTATTCGGCGCGGCGCTGGTGTTGCTGGTGGGTGTTTTGCTCGCACAACTGGCCAACGGGCTGGTGCGCGGGGCGGCAGAAGGCGTAGGCCTGGACTACGCTTCGGGGCTTGGGCGAATTGCCCAGGGGCTGGTGATCATCATCAGCATCTCGGTCGCGATCAGTCAGCTTGAGGTCAAGACCGACCTGCTGAACCATGTGATTGTCATCGTTTTGATTACCGTTGGTCTGGCCGTTGCGCTGGCCATGGGTTTGGGAAGCCGGGAAATTGCCGGTCAGATTCTTGCGGGAATCTATGTGCGTGAGTTGTATCAGGTTGGGCAACAAGTGCGTGTTGGCGAGGTCGAAGGCCAGATCGAGGAGATCGGCACGGTTAAAACCACATTGCTGACCGATGAGGGTGAGCTAGTCTCTCTTTCCAATCGGATCCTGCTGGAACAGCATGTGAGTAGCCGCTAATCCGGCAAACCCTGCTAATGTATGCCGCCGCGAAATGCCAGCTGATGCTGGTCGCGGTGGACATTGACCTGACTGTCGGCACGACTTGTTTTGAATAAAGCCCAAACGCTATCCACGCGCTACGACCCCCGCGAGCTCTCTGATGAGGAGTTGGTCGCGCGCTCGCATACCGAGCTGTTTCACGTAACGCGCGCCTATGAAGAACTGATGCGGCGTTACCAGCGAACATTATTTAACGTTTGTGCGAGATATCTTGGGAACGATCGCGACGCAGACGATGTCTGTCAGGAAGTCATGTTGAAGGTGCTGTATGGCCTGAAGAACTTCGAGGGGAAATCGAAGTTCAAAACGTGGCTCTACAGCATCACGTACAACGAATGTATTACGCAGTATCGGAAGGAACGGCGAAAGCGTCGCTTGATGGACGCATTGAGTCTTGACCCCCTCGAGGAAGCGTCCGAAGAAAAGGCGCCGAAACCCGAGGAGAAGGGCGGGCTTGATCGCTGGCTGGTGTATGTGAACCCGATTGACCGTGAAATTCTGGTGCTTCGATTTGTCGCAGAGCTGGAATTTCAGGAGATCGCAGACATCATGCACATGGGTTTGAGTGCGACAAAAATGCGTTACAAACGTGCTCTAGATAAATTGCGTGAGAAATTTGCAGGCATTGCTGAAACTTAGTTCAGCGCAAATATCTCTTACGTGTAGGCAAGTTCTGATAGACTTGCCGCCGAGTTGTCCCCCGGTTTGCGGGACTGCTTCACAATCACCAGATGGGGATTTAACGGATGAAACTGAAAAACACCTTGGGCTTGGCCATTGGTTCTCTGATTGCCGCCACTTCGTTCGGCGCTCTGGCACAAGGCCAAGGCGCAGTTGAAATCGAAGGCTTCGCAAAGAAAGAACAATTCGACAGCGCTCGTAACTTCAAGAACAACGGCAACCTGTTCGGCGGTTCGATCGGTTACTTCCTGACCGACGACGTTGAACTGCGTCTGGGCTACGACGAAGTGCACAACGTGCGTTCCGACGACGGTCGTAACATCAAGGGCGCGAACACCGCTCTGGACGCTCTGTACCACTTCAACAACCCAGGCGACATGCTGCGTCCGTACGTATCGGCTGGTTTCTCCGATCAGAGCATCGGTCAGAACGGTTCCGGCGGTCGTAACCGTTCCACCTTCGCCAACGTTGGCGGCGGTGCCAAGCTGTACTTCACCGAGAACTTCTACGCCCGTGCCGGCGTTGAAGCTCAGTACAACATCGACCAGGGCGACACCGAGTGGGCTCCTAGCGTTGGTATCGGTGTGAACTTCGGTGGCGGCTCCAAGCCTGCTGCTGCTCCAGTTCCAGCACCAGCTGAAGTCTGCTCCGACAGCGACAACGATGGCGTTTGCGACAACGTTGACAAGTGCCCGGACACCCCAGCCAACGTAACTGTTGACGCTGACGGCTGCCCAGCAGTTGCTGAAGTTGTTCGTGTTGAGCTGGACGTTAAGTTCGACTTCGACAAGTCGGTTGTGAAGCCAAACAGCTACGGCGACATCAAAAACCTGGCTGACTTCATGAAGCAGTACCCATCCACCACCACTACTGTTGAAGGTCACACTGACTCCGTCGGTCCTGACGCTTACAACCAGAAACTGTCCGAGCGTCGTGCAAACGCCGTTAAGCAAGTTCTGACCAACCAGTACGGTGTTGAATCGTCCCGCGTTCAGTCTGTTGGCTACGGCGAATCCCGCCCAGTTGCTGACAACAAAACTGAAGCTGGCCGCGCTGTAAACCGTCGCGTAGAAGCGCAGGTTGAAGCTCAAGCTAAGTAATTAGCTGCCGCTCTGAGAAAAGCCCGGCTTAGGCCGGGCTTTTCTTTGCCTGCGATTTGGCTTTGCAGTTTTAAAAGATCGCAGCCTTCGGCAGCTCCTACATGAAATCTGCATACGTCCTGTAGGAGCTG
>NZ_AKJR01000262.1:0-9338 GCF_000282235.1 Pseudomonas sp. GM24
GATAACCGGAACCTTCCCACACGGTTTTCAGGTTGTCCGTCGGACGTGCGCTCTTTAGTCTCTGGCTGTCGCTGAACACTCAGCGATCGGGTGTGAGAACCCGGCAATTTATGGTCATCAAGTCTTTGTGCACGCATAATCGCCGCCAGCTTGTCTGCTGTCTGCAATGTGTCATGGCGGCTGTGTGCGGGCAGACTTCGGTCTGGCCGGGTGTCCATAACCGGTATTCTCACCCCGCATACAGCTGCCACCTTTTGCCCCGTGAGAATGGCAGTGGGTGGCGGCAAAGACTTTGGAGTTGTTTCAATGGACAAACTGATCCCCGACCCACCCCACGAACCCACCACCCCGCTCGAAGATGCCATCCGCGCCGACGACCTCGTCAAGAACCGCGAAGCCATCAAACGCGCTCTCGATTTCTACCTCTGCCCCGAATCTGCAAAACCCCGCCAGCCCAGCACGATGTTTCTCATCCATCCGAAAATCGATACCGAAAGCCTGCTCGCGAAAGTGCTCGCAAGGTCACCCCATCACTAATTCTTGCTCTCGATCTTCCCGCCCGCATCCGGATCATAAAAATCCGGAATCTCGTATTTGTACTTCTTCAGCCACCGCTGCATCGCCAGATCCCGTTCGGTCGCGGTCGCCGTTTGTGGCTTGGGCGAGGCGGCTTTGTTGCGGCTTTGCAGGACCAGCCAGCCTTCGGTCTCTTGTTGTTGCGCCGAGGCGGGGCCGGCGTCGATGGCGGCGGCGCTGAGGGGCAGGCTGAGCAGGGTCAGGTAGCAGAGACCTTTTAAGGGATGCATGGCTGTCTCCTTACTTGAGCGATGACGGTAACGGGTCAGCGACGGCGGCCACTTGATTGCTGGTGGCCGGTTTGGCCTTGACCGGGGCTTTGAGTTTTTCTGCGCGTTGCTGGGCTTCGGTGAATTGTTCCGGGGTCAGTTTCGCGCGGCTGATGATTTCGGCAGCTTGTGGCCAGTCGTTCTGGTACAGCAACAGGGTGACCATGTTCAGGGTCGCCAGTTGGTTGTTCTGCTTGAGTTCGATCGCGGTGAGGAATTCGAAACGGGCGTCGTTCAGGCGCAGTTGGTTGAGATAGACAACGCCCAGGTCGTTGCGGATTTTTTCGTCGGTGGGCGCCAGGCGCGCGGCGCGTTGCAGGTGGGCCTGGGCCTGGCCGTTGTCGCCACGGGCGGCGTAGAGTTGGCCGAGGCCGTGTTCGGCTTCGGCGGTCAGGCAGCCGCCGAGCAGGCCGCGGTACAGCGGCTCGGCTTCGCTGCGGCCGAGCAAGCGATAGACCTTGGCTTTGCGCAGGCGCACTTCGCTGATGTTGTCCGGCAGGCTTTGCAGGTTGGCCAGGCTGGCGTGCAGTTTGCCGTCGTTGGCCAGGTCGTCCGCGAGGTTCAGGGCCAGCTCCTGCTCCTGGGTCATTTTGCTGCAACTGCTCGGTGACAGCAGCGCCGTCCACGGTGCCTGGCCGTCGGTGGCGCAACCGCCGAGCAGCAACAGACTTGCCATGACTATCAGTACTTTCATCAAACGCTCTCCATGAGCAAGGTCAGTTTGCAAACGCGCGGGCAATGGCGGTGAAGCCCGGGCCGGCGAGGACGATCAGCAGTGCCGGAAACAAAAACAGCATCATCACTACAGACATCTTCGCCGACATTTTCGAGATGTATTCCTGCAGGCGTGTCAGGCGGCGGTCATCCAGCAGTTGCTTGAGCGCCAGCAGCGACTTCATCGCGCCGCCACCCTGTTGAATCAGTTGCTGGAGGATCACGCAGGTGTCGCTGAATTCATCTACGGCGAGCATCACCGCCGCTTTGTTCAACTCCTGGCCAAGTTCCAGGCCGCTGTCGACACGGGCCAGAATCAGGCGCAGTTCGCTGGTCAGTTCCGGCAGCAGTTTTTGCGCTTCAATGCTGAGTACCCGCAGGGCTTGTTCGACGGCCATGCCGGATTCGAAAAGGATGCGCAGCAGCGGAATGAACGTCGACACCTCCACGGCAATGGTTTTCTGCCGCCGCGTCGCTGCGTAAGCCAGCAGACGTTTGGGCAGCAGATAGCCGCCGCCGGTAGCGAGCATCGGCACGATCCAGCGGTTGCTGGCCTGAGGGAAAAAAACTTCTTGCAGAAAGATCGCCAGGCCCAGTGTCAGCAACGGCGTGCCGATCTGGCAGGCCGCGAACAGCGCTCGCTCGTTGGCGCGGCGCCAGCCGATACGGTTGAGCAGGGTCTGGGTTTCGCTGTCGATGCTCACCGAGCGTTGCCCGAACTTACTGCTGCCCAATGCGCGCAACCAGCTGCCGAAGCGGTTCTCGCGCACCAGTTGTCCTTGCAGGCGCTGGTTGACCTGGCGCACTCGACGGCGCTCCACCAGCAGGTGATTGATCACCAGCATCAAGGCGCCAAGCAGCAACATCAGAGCCGCGAGCCAGACCATGTCAAACGCTCCGCAACATGCGCCACAGCGCCAGGCTTCCGAACACTTGCAACACGGCGGCGCTGATCAGCATGTGCTGCCCGCTCGCGTCGTTCCACATCCCGAGCATGTAGCCGGGGTTGGTCAGCATGAAGTAACTCACCAGCAGCAACGGCAACGAGCCGAGCACCCACGCGGTCATGCGTGTTTCGCCGGTAAGGGCGCGCAGTTGCCGCGCGCCCTGATCGCGTTCGCGGATCAGTTTGATCAGGTTCTCCAGCAGTTCGCTGGCATTGCCGCCGTAGCGATGATTGACCTTCAGTCCGAGGGCAAACATGCGCAGTTCGTCCTGTTCATAGAGTTCGGCAAAGTCGCTGACGGCATCCGGCAAGTTCACGCCTAATTGCACGTTGCGCTGGACCCGGCCCATGGCTTTTTTCAGCGGATCTTCACTGGCTTCGATGCCGCCCATGACCGCGTCACTCAGGGTGCGCCCGGACTTCAGGCTACGCACGGTGTGATCAAGCAACTGTGGCAGTTGCTCGATCATCCGTTTGACCCGGCGCTGGTAGAGCACGGCGATGTACAGCCGTAACGCCAGGGGCGGAATGAAGATCATCAGCAGCAGGCCGATCCAGTCGGCGAGAAAATAACCCAGTGCCATCGCCAGCGCCCACAGACTCAGCCACAGGCCGAAACGCTCGGTCGGGCGGCCCAGCCCTGCGCGCAGAAACATCCGTTCCAGGCCAACCCACACCGGTTTTTCGGCAGCCAGTTGCGGTTGCCCGGCGGCCAGTCGATTGAGGACTTTTTCCGTTGCGGTCTTGCGCAGCCCCTGCAAAAACAGGCGAATCGACAGCCCCAGCAGCGTCAGGCAGATAACGATGAGAATGATCGGTCCCAGCATGCTCGGTGCTCCTTGCCGTCAGCCCAGATGAGCCTCGTGGCGCAGCTTGTCGCCGGCCGGATTGACGGCTTCGCGCAGGAAGCCGAAACCGCTGCGGCGGTCGAGGCGGAACAGGGTGTTGGTGACGTAGACGTCCTCGCGAATGCCGACCACTTCCACGACCTCGCTGACGCAGCGGCGCCCGTCAGGCATGCGCGTCAACTGGATGATCACGTCGAGGGCGGCGCAGATCATCTGGCGCAGGGTGCGTTCGGCGATGGAGCGGCCGGTCAGGCCGACTAGCGTTTCCAGACGCAGCAAGGCATCCTGGGCATTGTTGGCGTGTACGGTGCTCATCGAGCCGTCGTGACCGGTGTTCATCGCGGTGAGGACGTCGACCACTTCGACGCCACGAATCTCGCCGAGGATGATTCGGTCAGGGCGCATCCGCAGGGCGTTGCGAATCAGGTCGCTGGCCTTCACTTCACCGTGGCCTTCGGCATTCGGCGGACGGGTCTCCAGGCGCACCACGTGCGGGTGGCCGAGTTGCAATTCGGCGACGTCTTCGATGGTCACCAGACGTTCGTGCGGGTTGATCAACTGGCTGAGAATATTCAGCAGCGTGGTTTTGCCGGTGCCCGTGCCGCCACTGATCAGGATGTTGCAGCGCTTGCCGACGGCATTCTGGAAAAACTCGAAGATCGACAGGTCGATGGTTTGCATGGCCATCAGGTCGCTGCTCTTGAGCATGTCCTTGCGAAATTTACGGATCGACAGGCATGGTCCATCGAGGGCTATCGGCGGAATGATCGCGTTGACCCGACTGCCATCCGGCAGGCGCGCATCGACCATCGGCGAAGATTCGTCGAGGCGCCGACCGAGTGGCGCGAGGATGCGCTGCATCACGCGTTCGACGTGATGCGCATCGATAAACCGCAGGTCACTCTGGTGCAGCACACCGTCGCGTTCGATGAACACCCGGTGCGGGCCGTTGACCAGAATCTCGGTCACCGACTGATCGCGCAGCAACACTTCCAGCGGGCCGAAACCGGTTAACTCGTCGACGATCTCTTCGGCCAGCCGTTCCATTTCGTAGCGGGAAATCGCCAGGTGCAAACGCGCGATGTACTCGGCGACTTTGTCGGTGACGAACTGTGCGAGTTGCTGACGAGAACCTTCCAGCAGATTTTTGCCGGACTCTTCGAGGGCGTCGATGATGTAGCGATGCAGAACCAGTTTCAGGCCTTCGTGATCGCTGTTGCCGACGCCACTGCGGGGCGCCGCGCCGAAAAGTTTTTCTGCGCTCATGAGGTGCCTCGCAAGCGGTCGAACCAGGTCACTTTAGGCTTGGCCAGGCCCTCGGAACGTTTCGCTAACCTTTCACCGAGGGCGCGCAGGCTCTGGGTGAGTTTTTCCCGTGGGGCCAGTTCGAACAGACTGACGCCCTGGTTTTTCGCGTTCAGGCGCACTTCCGGGGTGAGGGCCAGCGTGGCGATCACTTCCAGGTTGAAGGTTTTGCCGAGGGTTTCCGAATTAGGCGCAACGTTGCTCAGGTAGCGGTCGATCAGCAGGCGTCCGTGGTCGAGCTTCATGCCTTTTTCCCGCCACAGATTGAGCACGGCGAGGTTGCGCCGGCAGTTGAGCACGTTCTGATCGGTGTACCAGAGCAACTTGTCGCAGTGGCTGACAAAGGTGCGCAAGGCTTCGCTGTCGGTCTGCCCGGTGAGGTTCACGACGATGTGCTGGAAGTGCTGGCGCAAGGCGCTGAGCAACATGTACAGCTCGGCGGCGCTGGTGTTTTCCAGCGGTTCATCGTTGCTGGCGTAGGCGAGAATGCGCAAGCCGGCCTCGGCGCTGGTGAAGGCACTGTCGATCAGCGTGGCGTCGAGCCTGCGCAGGTGGCGCAAGGCATCGCCGAAGTGAAACGAGCTCTCCAGCCCGAGCAGGGCGAGGCTGTCACCGCGCGGCAACCCGAGGTCGAGCAACAAGGTTTGCTGACCGCTCTTTTGCACCACCAAGGCCATATGGTTGGCCAGCAGTGCGCCGTCGGAACTGCTCTGCACGCCATACATGACCGTGAGGCCACCCAACTGCGTGTTCGGTGCCACGGGCGGCAGGCGTTTGCTCAAGCGCCGCACCAGCCCGGCGACTTCACTGGAGCGCGAACCGTAGGCGACAAAATCCCGGGCGCCGGCGCGCATGGCATTGAGCACCAACTGATTGTCCATGCCGTCGCCAAGGGCCACGATTGCCAGCATCGGTTTGGCTTCCAGCGCGCCTTCGATCAATGCGCTCTGGGCGACCACGTGTTCGCGATCCAGGCCGACGAACACCAGGCTGGCAAAGGTCACGTCCACCAGTGCCAGCAATTCGTCGAGACTGCCGCCACCGGCGCTGACCACCTGACCGAGCGGCGCGAGCGCGCCTTGCAGCCACTCCAGATCGGTGCTGTTGCGGGTGATGGCGAGAAAGGTCTGGCTCAGATTCTGGCTCATTGGGATAACCCGCTGCGCTTGTCGAAGTTGCCGTTTTCAAGAAAAAACATGCGATAGAAATTCGGGTCGTAATTGCGCAGTTTTTCCCCGGGTAATGATGGCAGCTGGGCGTCGGCGGCCAATGGCTGCACCAGGTGCGGGGTGACGATCATCAGCAGTTCGCGCTCTTCGCGCTTGATCTGCGAGCCTTTGAAAAATACACCGAGCACCGGGATGTCGCCGAGGCCGGGAAACTTGTTCACCTGCGAGCTGTTGGTGGTGCTGATCAAGCCGCTGATGACGAAGCTTTCGCCATCGCCCAGTGACACGCTGGTGTCGGTGCGGCGGATGGTCAGGGCGGGCACGGTGGTGCCGGCGATTTGTACGGCATTGCTGAAGTCCAGTTCGCTGACTTCCGGAGCGACCTTCAACGCGATGCGATCACGGCCGATGATGGTCGGCGTCAGAGTCAGGCGGATGCCGAATTCCTTGTATTCGATCGACACGCTGTCGCTGCCGGAACTGGGCACCGGAATCGGTATTTCACCGCCGGCCAGAAAGCTTGCGCTCTGACCGTTCAGCGCGACCAGACTCGGCCGTGCGAGGGTGTAGGCGAAGCCGCTGGTTTCCAGGGCATTGATGATCGCCATGGTCTTGCCGCCGATCCACGAAAAGTTGAACAGTGAGTTGTCCACCGGCAGACGTGGCTGCGGCACGCCATCAATGGGGGGCAGGGTGCCGGGCGAGCCGAACAGAAAGTTGCCGCGCGTGCCGATCAGCGAGGCGGTGGCTTCCTTGAGTTTGGTGCGGCTGACTTCGACGAAACGGATGTCGGTCTGCACTTGCGACGGCAGGCTCGGATCATCCGACGGCAGGCTGCTGCTCAACGCAGCGGTGGCGGCGCCCTGCACGAACACCATGCTCTGGCGCGGCTCGCTTGAGCACGACGTCCAGACCATCAGGCTGGTGGCGCCGGGCGCCACACCGGTGAGCAGAAAGGACGAGCTGCCGTTGGCGTGTACGTCGGCGATTTTCGGATCGCCAATCGCCAGACGGGTGATCGCTACCGGGGACTGCACGTCCTGTTGAAACCCTTCGCCGATTTCGATCACCGGCGGCATGCGCCCCAGTGCCGAACAGTTGCTGACCGCCGCGAACGCAGCGTCCATCGACAGACCCATCAGTAGCAGGGCGCGCAGCATGGTTTTGAATGTCGGCCTGAAACGACTCTGCATGCCCTTGGATCCTTGCGCAGTCATGGGTTTTGTTGGGTGATCTGATTGCCGCGAATGATTTCCACCGCCGGCCGTGCAGCGCCAGCGGAGCCGCCGCTGGAGGGGGCTTTCGGTGCCGCGCCCATGGCCAGTTGGGTGAACTGGAAGAGTTGTCGGTTAGCCGTGTCGACATGGGCCGCGGACTGATTTTCGCCGGCCCAGTACTTGGCCAGGCGTTGTTCTTCACTGCTGCGTACGGCCAGGCGCAAGGTGCCGGCTTGTGTGGCGAGCATCAGGCGACTGAGCAGTTGTTCCGGCACTGCCAGCACTACGGTGCGCGCGGCGATGCGGCGTTGATCCTGTTTGAGTTTTTCATCGGCGCTCAGGGCCGGCGATGCCGGTTGGCCGTCGTTGGTCAGGCCGTACTGATCACCCACCCCAAGCACGCGCATGGCCGGTAGAACGATCTGCGCCGATTGTTCGAGGTTGCTGGAATCCTGGCGCAGGTAGAGCAAGACATCGACGTAATCGCCGGGGATCAGTTGTCCAGCCGCGCCGATCACTTCGTCGACCGCCACGGTCAATGCGCGCTCATCGCGGTGAATCATGCGTGCCAGTGAGCCGCCGGCGCTGAAGCTTTCATCATTCAGCCAGGTGCCGGCGCTGAGGTGCCGCCAAGGTGTACGGCCGATGGCCTGATCGACATTGCTCAAGCTGCCGGCCGGGGCACTGCGCAGTTTTTCCACCGTGACATCGGCGGCCGTCAGTGCGGTGAACGGCGGCACATCGTGCAGCAACACCACTACCGGTTGGCGGGTCTGGTCTTCGGCGATCGCGACAGTTTTTTCAACGGTGACAGTTGGGGCGACGGGGGCGGCGGCGACGGGCGCTGGTTGACGACTGAGTACCAGTCCCCAGTAACCGACAAAAATGGCTCCCAATAACAGGATGGCTGCAAGGCCCATGGTGACGCGACTGTTCATGACGGCTCTCCCTTTCCTGCTGCACTACCCACCGCACTTGCTAACGAGAGAAGTTCCCAATCCGGCAGCTATGAACATGCAACTATTTCGCTATTTCCACGCTAGCTGATCCAAGCCAAAACGCCATTACTGACAGGAAAATAACTCACGAAAGTATGAGTCTTGGCCAATTAACAGCAGCAATCGGCAACTTCGCGATGTGATTAATCCTTTGTGATTAATCCGTTCTTACAGTTGTTGGGCGGGGGTTTGTTGACAATGCTCAAATGGCACGGTGGGTCTTGGCCGCTGCAGCGTGACATTGGCGCCAAAGGCGCAAAGGAGTAGTCGTATGTGTCGGATGATCCTCGATTATTTGATGGCCAGAGTCCGTTTGCTGGTCAAAAACGAAGAAGCCGCGTCGGCGATCGAATATGCGATCGTGGTGGCGATGGTTGCGGTAGTCGTTGTGGCTTTTGTCACTCCGCTGGGTAACCGGGTGTTGGCTTACTTCAATAACATTCTGACCGGGCTGGGTGGCACAGCGGTAACCAGGCCCTGACTGGCGAGGAGAATTGCGATGCTCTTTGATTATTTGAAAGTGCGTGTCCGCGGCTTCTTTGCCAGTACTGAAGCAGCGTCGGCAATCGAGTATGCGATTGTCGTGGCGATGGTGGCGGTGGTGGTCATCGTGTTCGTCACCCCCGTTGGCGCCCGGGTACTGGTGATGTTCAACAATTTGCTGGTGGCACTGGGCGGCACTGCCGTGACGGCCCCCGCACCGCCGTCCTGAGCTGAACGAAGCTGATGCCTGGTTGATGCCGCGCTACACTCGGGTTCACTTTCAGTTTTCAGGGATTGCCCATGAATGCTCCTTCGCTGCCGCGCCAACAGTTGCTTCTGGTTGACGATGAAGAGGACGCGTTGCTGGAGTTGGCAGAGTTGCTGGAGGGTGAAGGGTTTACTTGCCATACGGCGACGTCGGTGAAGCTGGCGTTGCATCATCTGACTCGCCATCCCGATATCGCGCTGGTGATTACTGATTTGCGTATGCCGGAGGAGTCCGGGATGTCGTTGATCAAGCGGTTGCGTGAGCATACTTCTCGGCAGCATTTGCCGGTGATTGTGATGTCGGGGCATGCGGATATGGAAGACGTCAGTGATCTGTTGCGGTTGCAGGTGGTGGATCTGTTTCGCAAGCCGATTTATTACGTCAGGTTGTTGGAAACGCTGGATAATTTGTTTCCCAAGCCTTCGAGGAATGTGGCTGGGTGATTGGGGGGCCTATCCGTTGCTGCGGGTGTGGCTGATTAGGGTTCCGCCCTTACGGCGGGTCACTTTTTCCAGACGCCGAAAAAGTAACCAAAAAGGCTTGCT
>NZ_AKJR01000263.1:0-4107 GCF_000282235.1 Pseudomonas sp. GM24
GAGCGTGGGAACGATCAGCGTTACGGTTCGACCTGGCTCCACTGTTTGTTCAGGCGTTTGTCGGAAATCGGCACTTTGGTGCCCAACTGTTGGGCAAACAGCGACACGCGGTATTCCTCCAGCCACCAGCGATACAGCTCAAGTTGCGGGTCGCGTTTGCCTTCCTGGGCATGTTTCGCCGCGCGGGTCTGGTATTGCGCCCAGAGGCCGGCGAGCTCACCGCTCCAGACGCGATCCTTCTGCACCTGCGCGCCGAGTTTTTCGAAGCGCTGTTCGACCGCTTTCAGGTAACGCGGCAACTCCTTGAGCCACTGCATCGGCGTTTCACGAACAAACCCCGGATACACCAGATTGTTGATTTGCTGCTTGATGTCATTCAGCGCCACGGCTTGCGCCAGATCGATCTTGCCCTTGAAGCGCTTTTGCAGGCCGTGCCAGAGCTTGAGAATCTCCAGCGTCAACCGGGCCACGCGCTCGGCGTGCTCGGTCCAGTT
The DNA here is from genome assembly GCF_000282235.1 of Pseudomonas sp. GM24. Lineage (NCBI taxonomy): Bacteria > Pseudomonadati > Pseudomonadota > Gammaproteobacteria > Pseudomonadales > Pseudomonadaceae > Pseudomonas > Pseudomonas sp. GM24. The sequence continues at coordinate 495 of NZ_AKJR01000263.1, forward strand.
GCCGCGTTTGCGCTCGGCCAATGCCGCCAACCCGGCGCCATCACGGGGCAACGGGTCTTCACCCTCAAGAATGCAGCTGTCGAGGCTGGCCAGCAGAATGTCTTCGACCAGCGCATCGACCCGGCCCAGCTCGCGATAGAGCAAGCCCAATTCAGTCTGCCCCGGCAACTTGCCGCGCAGGAATTTGGCCGGCTCTGCCAGTTGTTGCATCAACAACCGCTGCAAGGCTCGACGATGCTGGAACTCGGCCTCGGCCGGGGTCGAGAAGCGCCCTTCCTTGACCGTACCGCCCTCTTCGACCAGTGCCGGATACACCGTCATCGACAGCCCGGCGATCTTCTGCTGGGTCTTTTCCGCCACCGGGGCGAAGACTTTCGCCTCCACCGGTTGCTGGCTTTTCGCGCTCTGCGGCACCGCCAACGCGGCCTGACTGGCTTCGGCAAACCGCGCGGTCAGTTCGGCCAGATCGCGGCCTTCGCCAAGGAATTTGCCTTGGCCGTCGACGATTTCCAGGTTCATCCGCAGATGCCCCTCGACGCCTTGCTCAGCTTCCGCCCACGCCTCATCGCTGACCCGCGCACCGGTCATGCGCAGCAATTCGCGGCCCAGCGCCTGCGGCAACGAACCGTCGGCAAAGGTCATGCGTTGCAAGGCAGCCTTGATGAAGTCCGGCACCGGCACAAAATTCTTGCGCAGCGCTTTCGGCAAGTTGCGCACGAGTGCAATGCACTTGGCCTCGATCAGCCCCGGCACCAGCCACTCCAGGCGTTCCGGCGGCAGCATCGGCAACAGCGGTGCCGGTACGCGCAGGGTCACACCGTCACGCGGGTGATTGGGTTCGAAGTGATAGGTCAGCGCCAGCTCCAGATCGCCGATGTGCAGAGTGTCCGGGTAATCGCGCGCGGTGACTTCACTGGCCTCGCGGGCCAGCACGTCTTCTTCGCGCATGATCAACAGCTGCGGATTCTTCTGGCTGTTGATCCGGTACCAACTGTCGAAGGTCGCGGTCTGGTGAATCTCCGCCGGCAGCCGCGCATCGTAAAACGCATACAAGGTTTCTTCGTCGGCGAGAATGTCGCGGCGACGAGCCTTGGCTTCCAGTTCGTCGAGCTGTTCCAGCAGTTGCTGGTTGGCGGTCAGGCACTTGGCTTTCGACTGAATCTCGCCACGCACCAGACCTTCGCGAATAAACAACTCACGGGAAACCACTGGATCGACCGGGCCGTAATGCACCGGACGGCGGCCGACCACGATCAGCCCGAACAGGGTGATCTGTTCAAACGCCACGACCTGACCGCGCTTCTTCTCCCAGTGCGGTTCGAAATGGTTTTTCTTGATCAAGTGCCCGGCCAGCGGCTCGATCCAGTCGGCGTCGATCTTGGCGACCATGCGCGCGTAGAGTTTGGTGGTTTCCACCAGTTCGGCGGTCATCAGCCATTGCGGACGCTTCTTGCCGATGCCCGACGACGGGTGAATCCAGAAGCGTCGCTGACGCGCACCGAGGTAGTCGCCGTCTTCGGTTTTCTGGCCGATCTGGCTGAGCAACCCGACCAGCACGGCTTTGTGCAGTTTCGGATAATCCGCCGGCTCTTTATTCAGGCTCAACTGCATGTCGCGGCAGATCAGGCTCAACTGGCGGTGAGAATCACGCCACTCGCGCAGACGCAGGTAGTTGAGGAAATTCTTGCGGCACCAATTGCGCAATGGGCTTGCGGTCAACGCCTGGCGCTGCTCTTCAAAACCGCGCCACAGATTCACCAGACCGGCGAAGTCCGAATCGACATCCTTCCACTGTGCGTGAGCCTGATCGGCCGCTTGCTGACGCTCCGGCGGACGCTCGCGCGGATCCTGAATCGACATGGCACTGGCGACAATAAGCACTTCCTGCAAACTACCGAGTTTCGCCGCTTCGAGCAACATGCGGCCCATCCGCGGGTCGACCGGCAAGCGTGCCAACTGGCGACCGAGCGGCGTCAGCTGGCTGTTGCGATCGACTGCCGAGAGTTCTTGCAGCAGGTTGAAACCGTCGCTGATCGCCTTGCCATCCGGCGGCTCGATGAACGGGAACGCGGTGATCTCGCCGAGGCGCAGATGCAGCATCTGCAAAATCACAGCGGCGAGGTTGGTGCGCAGAATCTCCGGGTCAGTGAACTCCGGGCGCCCATTAAAATCTTCTTCGCTGTACAACCGAATGCAGATGCCCGGCTCGACCCGGCCGCAGCGACCTTTACGCTGATTGGCGCTGGCCTGGGAAATCGCCTCGATCGGCAAGCGCTGGACTTTGGCGCGATAGCTGTAGCGGCTGATGCGCGCGGTGCCGCTGTCGATCACGTAGCGGATGCCCGGCACGGTCAGCGAAGTCTCGGCAACGTTGGTCGCCAGCACCACGCGACGGCCCGGGTGCGACTGGAAAATCCGCTGCTGTTCGGCCGGCGACAGGCGCGCGTACAACGGCAGAATTTCAGTGTGTTTGATTTGCGCTTTGCGCAGCATGTCGGCGGCGTCACGAATCTCGCGCTCGCCGGGCAAGAACACCAGCACATCACCGGGACTGCGACGCTCGCTGCGCTCGTAAGCGGCGATTTCGTCGAGGGTCGCGAGGATCGCCTGATCCACCGTCAGGTCATCCTCGACGCGGTTGCCCTCCTCGTCCTGCTCCAGCGTCAGCGGGCGATACCAAGTGTCTACCGGGAAGGTACGACCCGACACTTCAACAATCGGCGCATCATCGAAGTGCTTGGAGAAGCGCTCCAGATCGATGGTCGCCGAAGTGATGATGACTTTCAGATCCGGGCGACGCGGCAGCAGGGTTTTCAGATAACCGAGCAGGAAATCGATGTTGAGGCTGCGTTCGTGGGCTTCGTCGACGATGATCGTGTCGTAGCGTTCGAGGTAGCGGTCGTTCTGGGTTTCCGCGAGCAGGATGCCGTCGGTCATCAGCTTGATCAGGGTGTTGGAATCGCTTTGATCCTCGAACCGCACCTGATAGCCGACCAGCGCACCGAGCGGCGTGCCGAGTTCTTCGGCGACGCGGCTGGCGACGCTGCGAGCAGCGATTCGGCGCGGTTGGGTGTGGCCGATCAGACCGTGCTGACCGCGACCGATTTCCAGGCAGATTTTCGGCAACTGGGTGGTTTTGCCCGACCCGGTTTCGCCGGCGATGATCAACACCTGATGCTTTTCCAGCGCCTTCTTGATCTCGTCGCGCTTAGCCGCAATCGGCAGACTGTCGTCATAACGAATCACCGGCAGGCTGGCCTTGCGCGCCAGCACCTGATCACAGGACGCCTGCATGCGCGTCACCCACTGGGCCAGTTTGTCCTCGTCAGGCTTCTTGCGCAGCTCAAGCAACTGCCGCCGCAGCCGGTGACGGTCGGCAAGCATGGCGTGATCGAGGTTTTTCAGCAGTTTGTCGATGGAGGGCGATTCGTCGGTCATCGGGTAGGCAATTCGGTCGTCTATATGTGCAGGGGGCGGATTGTCGCAGATTTGGGGGATTTGTGGCGTGTCAGGGGGATTGCTGCCCTCACCCTAGCCCTCTCCCTGAGGGAGAGGGGACCAATTGGGGGATGCTTCAAAGGTACATCGACCTGAAAGAGCTTTACCGAATCCA
>NZ_AKJR01000264.1:0-9427 GCF_000282235.1 Pseudomonas sp. GM24
CAAAAGATCGCAGCCTTCGGCAACTCCTACAAGGGATCGGCGTAGGAGCTGCCGAAGGCTGCGATCTTTTGATCCTAAAGGGGCAATTTCGGTCAGTGTTTTTGGCCATATCCATCCCCTTTTGGCCTTTCCTGCCGTTTTCCGATTCGCCTCACGCCGCAACACTGGTGGCAACCGAATCAGCCCTGCGGAGAACAACAAATGCTGACGATCTACTCGGACGATCACCACCTGCACCATGGCCGCTGCGAGCTCATCGATGGCCAGCTCAAGCCGTGCTTCGAGATGCCGTCGCGCGCCGACCATGTGCTGCAGCGCGTTAAAAACCAGAATCTCGGCCCGGTCGAGGCACCGAAAGATTTCGGCCTGGAACCCCTCGCCCGTATCCACAGTCGCGACTACCTCGACTTCTTCAAAGGCGCGTGGGATCGCTGGACTGAGTTCAACACCGACGGTGATCTGCTGCCCTACACCTGGCCGGCGCGCACCCTGCGTGCAATCAAACCGACCAGCCTGCATGGTCAGCTCGGTTATTACAGCTTCGACGGCGGCGCACCGATCACCGCCGGTACATGGCAAGCGGCCTACAGCGCGGCGCAGGTTGCCCTGACTGCACAAGCGCAAATCCAGCGTGGCGCGCGCAGTGCCTTCGCCCTGTGCCGCCCACCGGGACACCACGCCGCCAGCGATTTGATGGGCGGTTATTGCTACCTCAACAATGCCGCCATCGCCGCGCAGGCTTTCCTCGATCAAGGTCACAAAAAAGTCGCGATCCTCGATGTCGACTATCACCACGGCAACGGCACGCAATCGATTTTCTATGCGCGCAGCGACGTGCTGTTCACCTCGATCCACGGCCATCCGGAGGCGGAATTCCCGTTCTTCCTCGGCTACGACGATGAACGTGGCGAAGGCGCCGGTGAAGGCTTCAACTTCAACTATCCGCTGCCCGCCGGCTCTGGCTGGGAGGTATGGAGTGCGGCGCTGGATCAGGCCTGCAACGAGATCGAGCGGTATGGCGCCGACGTGATTGTCGTGTCGCTGGGTGTCGACACTTTCAAAGATGACCCGATCTCGCAGTTCAAACTCGACAGCCCGGATTATCTGGCGATGGGCAAACGCATCGCTGCACTCGGCAAACCGACATTGTTCGTCATGGAGGGCGGTTACGCTGTAGAGGAAATCGGCATCAACGCAGTGAACGTGCTGGAAGGCTTCGAACAATAACCACAGTCCCGTCGCAACCGTAAAAACCAGACCCGCCCAGGCGGGTCTTTTTTCGCCCGCAATATGTATGTACCGCACGCGCGCCGCAGCCCGCTTCTACCTTGCCCGGAACCGTCGCCCTTTCGGCGCGGCCATCAGAACAGGAGTTGCCCATGCCCGAAATCCCTTCGCCCAGCGCCGTCGATGTCGTGACCCAACTGGTGACCGGCCCTTCGCTGCGAGAAGTCGCGTCGAAAACGCTGCACCCGGCGCTCAGGACGTTGTATCCCGACCTCAATCTCGACCCGCAACTGGCCGTGGTCGTAAGACCGACCTGGGTCATTGAGAATGATCAAGTGGTCCCCGGTCGCCATCTGATCGAATCGCTGACCGACACTCTGGTACGTCTGGGCCTCTCCGGCACCACGGTGGCGTATCTCGACGGTGAGCATTATCTGACCTTGCAACCGGACCTGCCGTCCGCCATCCAGCTGCCGGTAAAAATCAGCGCAATCGGCAAGCTGCTCAATGAACTGGCACCGTTGCTGTTCATCGCCTACAAGGAACAGCAGGTCAATTACTGGGACGATTTCACCTATCCGGGGCAGCCGCGCTGGCAGCAGTTGTCACAAGCCTTGCGCAATTTGTGGAAGATCGACGCGAACCCGGACTGGGACGCCGACCAGCGCGCCATGGCCGAAGCGCTTTACACGTTCCCGGATAAACACCAACGACTGCCCACCGACCGATACAAGACCCGCGCCTGCCTGATTGATCTTGACCGCGGCGAGGGCGACGAGCAGAACCACGTGAGCCTGCTCGATACGGCTGTACTGATCGGCACCCACGACAAACGTACGTTGATCATGACCCACTCGGTGCTTAAAGGATTCGAGTGTTTTGAATCGTTGGCAAAGCTCGGAGAAGCCCTGCCGCGTCGTTACTGGAAAGGTGCCTCCGGGACCGGGTTGAAATGGCGACTGGTCGAACCGCAGGGCGATTTCTTCGACTATCAGGCCTGCACACTGGTTGCCCTGGAAGCAGAAGCGCTGGGCGCGATCAATTATTTCCAGGGCTCGAGTTCCAGCGAGCTTTATCCGCACGCCGGGACTGTCGGCAATCCCCGCGAGCCGACACCGCGCCTCAAGCCTCACATCGATCTCTTGCGTCCGATGCTGCCAGCCTGGCTCGACAACGCCTCTCCCGCCGATCAAACCCGTTACAGCCGGCACCTGCTGGATCTGACCATGGTGCAGCACACGAACAAGGGAAAATCATTTCAGAGCGAAGTCATCAGCCTGCAAGCGTTCACCCGTGATGCCTTGAAACAACAGATCGCCAAGGATCATCCGCAGGTCGGCGAGGTGAGGATCGATGACATCGAAATCAGCATCACCAGCCTGGTGGTCTGGGGCACATTCGTCTTGCCGGGTAACACGCAGACCCAGACGCTGTCGCTCATCGAGCTGGCCCTGCAAAACCTCGCTGGGCAGCCAGCAGGCAATAAGACCGTTGGTTACAAGGATGGCGGCGCGGCGCCTGAGTGGATGACTGCAAGCTACCTGGAACAACTGGTCAGCAGCGTCGATATCGGCCAGACCTACCCGGCGTACCTGCAAAACCTGCTGATTGACGACACAGAGCAGGCGTCGGCACTGCAAGCGCTCTACACCAGCCAGTTGCCCATCGAACTGCCGCTGCTGGCGTTGCAGCACAAAATACAAGGCAAGGCCGGCATCACTGAGCAGGGTTATCGCTATGTGGTGGCCGCGCTGGCAAACACCAGCGATGAGCGTTATGTCGATCGCGATGAAATCGTCATTCGCCCGCTGGGGTTCGTTGCCCATCGCAGCCGCTCACAGGCGGACACCGTCAATAACATGTTCGTCATCGGCCCGCGCGAGACGGACAAGGGGCCGTGTCTGCTCTATCGACCGCTGTTCGAAAAGGCACTGATGCAATTTCCCTCGCACGCCAACCTGCTGTACGAAATCCAGCATTCACGGGATCTGCGCGAGTCGGTCCTGGCCTGGTTGCCGGACGACGTGCGCTTCGACTACAGCCAGTTCGTCTTCACCGCCCGATTGCCTTCTGTCTGGACGATCCCGCAATTGCTGGTGAACCCTTTGACCGCCCTCGACATGTCCGGCCCCGTTGCACTGGCGACAACAACGATTAACCACGATGTACTCGCGACCCTGCATAACAGCAACGTGCAGGCAGTCATCACCCAGGCCGACCGCCAATCGGTCTCTGACGCAGAAGCACGCTGGGTCACGCTTAAACACGGCGGCTGGATGCTGTTCAACGCCGCCTTGCCGTTCCTCGGGCGCAGCGTCGGCACGGCGGCGTGGATCTGGCAGATCATGGACGACCTGCAAGAAATCAGCGATGTGGCCAATGAGCAATCCGGCAAGATTGCCTGGACGGCCCTCACCGACATTCTTCTGGCCTTGGGCATGGTCCTCGCCCATCGCGCAGCAATGGGCGACAAGCCAATCAGCGAGTCGATCTCGCAGGAAGAACCGACCCCCACCGTCACCACCGACCTCGTCGTCAGCAAACCTTTGCAGCTGCCGGACGTTTCCAGCACTGCACTGCCCATCGCGCATGAGATGGTGGTGAACCCCTTCACTGCTCTGAAACGATCCCCGGTCGCACTGGCAGCGCTGCTCGACAGTTTACAGATCGCCAAACCCAGAGGCATCGGCGACGCCGCCAGGGAGGGTACGCACAGGCACCTTTATCCCCGCCAGAAACAATGGTTCGCCCCCGTCGGCAAGCGCTGGTTCGAAGTCATGTTCAATGAGCACGCCGAGGTGCAGATCATCGACTCACGTCAGCAACCGCCGCGTAAAGGGCCGCAGCTGACTCGCACCGCCAACGGTCAATGGGTGGTAGACCTTCGATTGCGCCTGCGCGGCGGCGGACTCGACAGCGCCCTTGAGGCTGTTCAAGACGTCAACAAAATGGATGCCGGGCAACTGACCGCCGAAATCAGCGCATTCGATGCAACGATGCAAACCAAGCAGGTTCAGCGTGACGCCGACCATAACGCCTTGAGCAATGCGCTCGGGGAAACCCGGGCACCGGCGCGCGAGCAGTATCTGGCGACACTCGACGCACAGCACAAGGCGTACGGCGCGAACATTGAACAAATCAAGGCGTTGCATCTGAAGGAGCCCATTCCCAACTACCGCATCGTCATGATCCAGCGCCTGGAGATGCAGCTTTTTCTCGGCCAGGAATGGCTCGAACTGCACTCCACAGAGTTCCAGGCCAACCTCAAGACAATGCAGACAATGCTGGCCAATGAAGGTGATTTCGCCGTACAGGCGTTTGTTCAGACCTTCGAAAAGATGACCGATCAGACCCAGGCGATCATTGAAAAAATGGAGATGGCCCAGAGCCGTTTTGACGAACTGAAGTTGTTGGGGAAAAAAGCTGTCGAGGTGCTGCAAACCTATCGCGAGGCGTTACCGAAATATGAACTGAACGACCTCAAACTGTTGCAGATCAGTCTCGGCCAGGAAATCTGCATCAAGGCCGCTGCCACGGCGGACACCGCCAATGCCTATAAAACGCTGGGCAGTCTTATCGAAGACGCCGCGCTGAGTATCCAGAGCACGTTGAATCTGACCGCGGATGAAAGCCTCGAAAATCTGCGCGAACGCACGGATGCCCTGAACAATGTGGCCGAACAATTTTCTGCCATCAATCAACGCTTTGGCGATCTGCTGATCGACTACCCCGAGCAGATCAATACCGCACGCCTGGAGCATGTACGTAGCCGGGTGAGCGCGTTCCAGGCCCGCACCGAAAGCAAACTGGTCGAACTGCTGCGCTACAAGCACTTGCTGGAACCGGGGCCGGGGCCTTCCAGACCGAGATCAGCCTCTTCATCGACGCGACGGATCATCAAAACCAAATCCAGGGGCACGGTGGTCGGCGAACGGAAAAAGAGCCTCGAAGGCCCGGATACCGACCTGGTGGAAGTCCGAACCACGTTGACAGGGGTCATCGCCACGTTCAAGGAGGAATCGCCTGGTGTCTGGGTCGAACAGCGCACGGCGAAACCCCAGCCGCCCAAGGCCCGCCCCTCCCTGAGCAGCAGCGTTCGTGAAGGTCAGGCCCTGATCGACGGTTTGGCCCGCTTTCACCGACGTATCGAAGCACAGCTCAAACGAGGACGGCGGATCCCTGTCGAGGTCGAGGAGCAATACCACACGCATGCGGCCGTCCTGCGGGAAGCCAACGCGGCAATCGATGAAGCATTGACTGCGAGCAACCTGACAGCCGACCTCAAGAAGCCGACCGAAGAACTCGGCCACAAGCTTGACGACGCTGCCAATAAACTTGAAGAAAAAGGTACCAGCACCCGTATCGGCATGGTCAAGCAACAGCTACCGACTGCCGCAGGAGTGCAGTGGCTCAAGGACAAGGGCGAAGTCCGGATTGCACAAACCGTGACGCGACGCAGGCTCAAAGGTCAGGCCAGGGATTTCCTCGACGAGTACGAAGTACGCGACGCCCACACCAACAAGGTGTTGTGTTACGCACATTTCCATTACAGCAGTGCAGAGGCGCCCGTCGCGCCCTTCCCCGTCGGCCATATGAAAACCGTGGCGCAGCGGCGTATGGGAGGTGCCTATGAGCCGCGCTTTCTGAACAATCAGGCGCTGATCGACATCCATCGCAGCGGCATTTCCGACAAATCGGCGAAGGCACTGTTTCTCATGCCTTCCACGCCTGCCGTAACCGGACCAACGCTGCGTTGATTGCCGGTTCAGGGACAGCGGCAAAGCCCAGGACCAGCCCGGCACGCTGGTCCAGCGGCGTCGTCGAGTCCGGCAGCCAGTAACTGCTCAAGCCGTTGATCTCGACGTCGACGCCAGCCGCTTGCGCAATCAACTGCTGCTCGCGCTCGATGCTGTCCACGGCCACGGTCAGGTGCAGCCCAGCAGAGACGGCGGGCAAATCACCCACCCCGGCGATGGCGGTTGGCCAACCGTCGAGCAAGGTGTTGCGCCGGCTCAGCGCGGCACGGCGCATGCGCCGGATATGCCGCTGGAAATGCCCGGCCGCCATGAACTCAGCCATCACCGCCTGCGTACTCACCTCGGAATGCCGGACATCCACCGCCCGGCGTTGCGAGAACGCATCCACCAGCCCCGGCGGCAAAACCAAATACCCAAGGCGCAGCGCCGGAAACGCGACCTTGCCGAAAGTGCCGACATACAGCACGCGGCCCTGTCGATCGAGTGCCGCCAACGGTGCCAGCGGCGCGCCGGTGTAACGGTATTCGCCATCGTAATCGTCCTCGACGATCCAGCCTTGGCAGCGCTCGGCCCAGGCGAGCAGTTCGAGGCGTCGCGCCAGGCTCATCACCACGCCGGTCGGGTACTGATGAGAGGGCGTGACATACGCCACGCAACAATCCCCGGTGGCCGACAGCGCCGAGCAATCCATGCCCTCTTCGTCCACGGCAATACCGTGCAAACGAGCGCCCGCCACAGCGAACGCATGACCGGCCGCGCGGTAGCCAGGATTTTCGATCGCGACACCGTCGCCCGGCGCCACCAGCAACTGTGCACAAAGACTAATGCCTTGCTGTGCGCCGCTGGTGATCACAATTTGCTCAGGTGAACACTGCATGCCGCGCGAACTGCGCAGATAGGCAGCGATCATTGCACGCAGGCGCGCATCGCCGGACGGATCGCCGTAACACAGTTGCTCCAGATCCGGTTTACGCCAGAAAGCCGCATTCAGCTTGGCCCACACCTCGAAGGGGAATAGATCAAACGCCGGAACACCCACCCTGAATGCTCGCGGCGGACCACTCGGGGGTCGGGCCAAATGGTTCTTTTCAATGCGCGAAAAATTATCACTGTGGATAACTTTACTGGATGGAATCACAGGTAAATCCAGCCAATTTGTGGATAAGGCTGTGGGTAAGCCTGTTGAAAACCCTGTGGATACTTTTGTGGATAGTTTTTTCGTTGGGGTCGTCACGGGCATCAATTGGGCGACGTAGGTGCCATCCCCTACCCGCCCCTCAATAAAGCCTTCGGCATACAGTTGATCGTAGGCGCGCACCACACTGTTGCGGGAGATCCCCAACGCCGCCGCCAGATCGCGACTGGCCGGTAACCGTGTACCACTCGCCAGCCGTCCATCCAGCACACGCAGGCGCAACGCCTGATAGAGCTGGCGACTCAAGCCCTGGCGCCGATCAAGCTCGATACCGGCAGGGTTGAATGGCATGGACAACGTTGGCGAATCGGGCATGGCAATGGACCTATGAAATTGGTCATCAATGGCTCTTACAACAGACCAATAGCCTGCCTACGATGCAGGCATTCGCCAAGGAAAATTTGTCCATGTACACACCGCGCGCCTTTGCCATCGAAGACCTGTCCCAACTGCACGAGCTGATCCTCGCCACCCGCCTCGCCATTCTGGTGACCCACGGCGAAAGTGGCTTGCAGGCCAGCCATGTGCCGGTGCTGCTACATTGCGAACAAGGCGAGTACGGCACGCTGTACGGACACCTGGCCCGCGCCAACCCGCAGTGGAAAGACCTGCGCGACGGCGCCGAGGCCATGCTGATCTTCGCCGGCGCCGATGCCTACGTCAGCCCGGGCTTTTACCCGAGCAAAGCCGAGCACGGCAAAGTCGTGCCGACCTGGAACTACATCGCCGTGCACGCCTATGGTCACGCCGAAACCTTCAGCGATGGCGGACGTCTGCTCGACATCGTCAGCACCCTCACCGACCGTCATGAAGCCGGCCGCGCGCAACCGTGGTCCGTCGCCGACGCGCCCGCCGATTACATCGACGGCATGCTCAAGGCCATCGTCGGTTTTGCCATTCCCATCGACCGCCTCGAAGGCAAGCGCAAACTCAGCCAGAACCGCAGCGCCGAAGACATTGCCGGCGTGCGCGAAGGCCTGGCGGTCAGCCCGGAAATCAATGATCAAACCCTCGCCCGATTGATGCGCTAAGGAAATCACCATGAGTCAGATCGACATTCGCCAGGTCAGCGCCGCCGACCGCGCCGCGTGGCTGCCGCTGTGGCAGGCCTACCTGCGTTTCTACAACAGCGAACTGCCGCAAGCCGTGACGGAAAGTACCTGGCAGCGTTTTCTCGACCCGAGTGAACCAACCCACGCAGCATTGGCGTGGGCCGACGGTAAAGCCGTGGGCATGGTGCATTACATCTACCATCGCTCGAACTGGAGCATCGAAAACTCCTGCTACCTGCAGGATCTGCTGGTGGTGCCGGAAACCCGTGGCAGCGGTGTCGGTCGTCTGTTGATCGAACACGTTTACGCCACGGCCAAGGCTGACGGCTGCTGCAAAGTGCACTGGCTGACCCACGAAACCAACGCCACTGCGATCCAGCTCTACGAGCGTATCGCTGAACGCCCGGGCTTCATCCAGTTTCGCAAGGCCATTTAAGGAGACACCTGCATGACCACTTCACTGGCTGACTGGAAAGGCGCCCCCGCCCCCACTGCCACGCTGCTCGAAGGGCGTTTCATTCGCCTGGAAAGACTCGACCCGGCGCGCCATGGCGACGAACTGTTCGCCGCCCTCGAAGGCCCCGGCGCCGACCCGAAACTCTGGGATTACTTGCCTTATGGACCTTTTCCGGAGCGCAGCACTTTCGACGCCTGGCTGAACAACCACGCGGCCGCCAGCGACCCGTATTTCTTCAGCGTCGTTGACCGCACCAGCGGCCAAGTGCAAGGCATCCTCAGCCTGATGTCGATCGTCCCGGCCCAGGGTCGCATTGAAATCGGTCATGTCACCTTTGGTGCGCCGATGCAGCGCTCGCCGAGAAGCACCGAAGCGGTGTACCTGTTGGCCAAATATTCCTTCGACCTCGGCTACCGTCGCCTCGAATGGAAATGCAACAACGGCAACGCCCGCTCCAAGTACGCCGCCGAGCGTTTGGGTTTCAGCTTCGAAGGCGTGTTCCGCCAGCACATGGTGGTCAAGGGACAGAACCGCGATACCGCGTGGTACTCGATTCTGGATGGCGAGTGGCCGGCGATTGCGGCAGGGTTCGAGCAGTGGCTGTCGGATGATAATCAGACGTCCGACGGGCAGGTGAAAGGCTTGGTTGAATGCCGATCGTGATTACCTGAAAAGCAAAAGATCGCAGCCTGCGGCAGCCCCTACAGGGTGAACGTCAATCCCATGTAGGAGCTGCCGC
>NZ_AKJR01000265.1:0-13315 GCF_000282235.1 Pseudomonas sp. GM24
CGGCAGCTCCTACAGGGGATCGCAATTCTCTGTAGGAGCTGCCGAAGGCTGCGATCTTTTGATCTTCCAAATTGCAGAAACAACAAAGGCCACCCGAAGGTGGCCTTTGTCAGCAGAGTTGCAAGCTAAGCGCGAGGCTTACTTGACAGCCCAACCAGTCAGCTCGGCCAGGGCCTTGCCGATGTCTGCCAGCGAACGCACGGTTTTCACGCCTGCGTCTTGCAGCGCAGCGAATTTCTCGTCTGCAGTGCCTTTGCCGCCAGAGATGATTGCGCCAGCATGGCCCATGCGCTTGCCCGGAGGAGCAGTCACACCAGCGATGTAGGAAACAACCGGCTTGGTCACGTGTGCCTTGATGTAGGCAGCCGCTTCTTCTTCAGCCGAACCGCCGATCTCACCGATCATGACGATCGCTTCGGTCTTCGGGTCTTCCTGGAACAGCTTCAGGATGTCGATGAAGTTCGAACCCGGGATCGGGTCACCACCGATGCCGACGCAAGTCGACTGACCGAAACCGGCGTCAGTAGTCTGCTTCACAGCTTCGTAGGTCAGGGTGCCGGAACGGGAAACGATACCGACCTTGCCTGGCAAGTGAATGTGACCTGGCATGATGCCGATCTTGCATTCGCCTGGAGTGATCACGCCTGGGCAGTTAGGGCCGATCAGGACTACGCCCAGCTCGTCGCACTTAACTTTAGCGTCCAGCATGTCCAGGGTAGGAATGCCTTCGGTGATGCAGACGATCAGCTTGATGCCGCCGAATGCCGCTTCCAGGATCGAATCTTTGCAGAAAGGAGCCGGAACGTAGATCACGCTGGCGGTAGCGCCAGTGGCCGCTACTGCGTCTTTAACGGTGTTGAACACTGGCAGACCCAGGTGCTCGGTGCCGCCTTTGCCAGGAGTAACGCCACCAACCATTTTGGTGCCGTATTCGATGGCTTGCTGGGTGTGGAAACTACCTTGCGAACCGGTAATACCCTGGCAGATAACTTTGGTGTCTTTATTGATCAGGACGCTCATTATTTGCCCTCCGCAGCTTTGACAACTTGTTGAGCAGCGTCGGTCAGGCTGGTAGCAGCGATGATGTTCAAACCGCTTTCTGCCAGTACTTTAGCGCCCAGCTCAGCGTTGTTGCCTTCAAGGCGAACAACAACCGGGATTTTCACGCCGACTTCTTTCACAGCGCCGATGATGCCTTCGGCAATCATGTCGCAGCGAACGATGCCGCCGAAGATGTTGACCAGTACTGCAGCGACGTTGGTGTCGGACAGGATGATCTTGAACGCTTCAGTTACGCGTTCTTTGGTAGCGCCACCACCTACGTCGAGGAAGTTGGCTGGCTTGCCGCCATGCAGATTGACGATGTCCATGGTACCCATGGCCAGGCCAGCACCGTTGACCATGCAGCCGATGTTGCCTTCCAGTGCTACGTAGTTCAGTTCGAACTTGGCAGCGTGCGCTTCGCGCGGATCGTCTTGCGACGGATCGTGGAAAGTCTTCAGCTTAGGCTGACGGTACATTGCGTTGGCGTCGATGTTGATCTTGGCGTCCAGGCAGTGCAGATCGCCGTCAGCCTTGATCACCAGCGGGTTCACTTCCAGCAGAGCCAGGTCGTGATCCTTGAACAGCTTGGCCAGACCTACGAAGATCTTGGCGAACTGAGCAACCTGCTTGCCTTCCAGACCCAGCTGGAATGCCAGCTCGCGACCCTGGAATGGCTGAGCGCCAACCAGTGGATCGATAGTGGCCTTGAGAATTTTTTCTGGAGTGTCGTGAGCGATTTTCTCGATGTCCACGCCACCTTCGGTGGAAGCCATGAACACGATGCGACGGCTCGAACGGTCAACGACAGCGCCCAGGTACAGCTCTTTAGCGATATCAGTGCACGATTCAACCAGGATCTTGGTGACTGGCTGGCCATTGGCGTCAGTCTGGTAAGTCACCAGACGCTTGCCCAGCCACTGCTGTGCGAAGGCTTTGGCGTCTTCTTTGCTGCGAACCAGCTTGACGCCGCCCGCTTTACCGCGACCACCGGCGTGGACCTGGGCTTTGACAACCCACTCACTGCCGCCGATTTTGTCGCAAGCTTCTGCTGCTGCTTCCGGGGTGTCTACTGCGTAACCAGTGGAAACTGGCAGGCCGTATTCAGCGAACAGCTGCTTACCCTGATACTCGTGAAGATTCATGCTTTTTACCGTCTTCGTTAGGTACTGCGCATTCGGCGCTGCGCTCGTTTGAGTGCCGCGCCACCTGTGACTGCTGCTTGCGTAGCCTTTCCGGATAACCGGTGCAGCTACGCAAGACTGCGTCCAGCGGACATTCCGCGGTGAGACTTGCTCGCAAGGCTCACGACGGGCCGTTACCGCCGTGGTTTCTTATTGTCTGTTAACGCTTTTTGCGGTTGGCAATGTGGATGGCGCCGCCATTCACAGCCAGAGCAGCTTCGTGCAAGGCTTCAGACAGGGTCGGATGGGAGAAAACCATCATGCCCAGGTCTTCAGCGCTGGTGCCGAATTCCATACCGATCGCGCCCTGCTGAACCAGTTCTGCAGCGCTCGGGCCAATCACGTGCACGCCCAATACGCGGTCAGTCTTGGCATCAGCGATGACCTTGACGAAACCACCGGTATCGTTGGCGGCCATGGCACGGCCGGAAGCGGCGAACGGGAAGGTGCCGACGTTAACTTCAACGCCTTCAGCTTTCAAGGCCTGCTCGGTTTTGCCAACCCACGCGATTTCCGGGTGAGTATAAATAACCGAAGGGATCAGGTCATAGTTCATCTGGGCTTTGTGGCCCTTGATGCGCTCGACAACCATGATGCCTTCTTCGGATGCCTTGTGCGCCAGCATCATGCCGCGAACCACGTCACCGATGGCGAAAACGCCCGGTACGGTGGTCGCGCAGTGATCGTCAACGTGCACGAAACCGCGCTCGTCGAGGGTCACGCCGCTGTCGGCAGCCAGCAGATCAGTGGTCACCGGACGGCGACCAACGGCTACGATCAACTTATCGAACGTGATGGTCTGCTCGCCGTTGGCATCGGTGTAGTTCACAACGACTTCGTCGCCATTCACTTTCGAGCCGGTTACGCGAGCGCCCAGTTTGATGTCCAGACCTTGTTTGGTCAGGGTTTTCAGCGCTTCCTTGGAAACAGCGGTGTCCGCTGCCATCAGGAAGGTGTCCAGAGCTTCGAGGACAACCACTTCCGAACCCAGACGCGACCACACCGAACCCAGTTCCAGACCGATCACGCCAGCGCCGATCACGCCCAGACGCTTAGGTACGGATTGGAATTCCAGAGCGCCAGTCGAATCGACGATGACTTTCTGATCAACCGGAGCCGGTGGAATGTCGATCGGACGCGAACCTGGAGCCAGGATGACGTTTTCAGCTTCGATGACTTCAACCGAGCCGTCTGGCTTGGTGACTTCGACCTTCTTGCCAGCCAGCAGTTTGCCGTGGCCCTGGATCGAAGTAACGCCGTTGGCCTTGAACAGGGTGGCAACGCCGCCGGTCAGGTTCTTGACGATGCCAGCCTTGCGGCCAACCATCGCAGCGACGTCCATTTTGACTTCGCCAGTCGAGATACCGTGAACGTTGAAGCTTTCTTTCGCTTCCTTGTATTTCCAGGAACTGTCGAGCAGCGCCTTGGAAGGAATGCAGCCCACGTTCAGGCAGGTGCCGCCCAGGGCTTGCTTGCCTTCTGCGTCGGTGTACTTCTCGATGCAGGCAGTGGTCAGACCCAGCTGCGCGGCCTTGATGGCAGCCACGTAGCCACCAGGGCCAGCACCGATCACTACTACGTCAAATTTCTGCGACATTCAAAAAATCCTCTTTAGCGAAAAGCTTCAAGCCGCGCGCCCCAAGCCAAGCTGCCCTTTCCTGCAGCTTGAAACTTGAAGCCCGCGACTGCTTCTATCAGATATCCAGCAACAGACGAGCCGGATCTTCCAGCAGGTTCTTGATGGTCACCAGGAAGGTCACAGCTTCTTTGCCATCGATCAGACGGTGATCGTAGGACAGTGCCAGGTACATCATCGGACGGATAACGACCTGACCGTTGATGGCCATAGGACGCTGGATGATGTTGTGCATGCCCAGAATCGCTGCCTGCGGCGGGTTGACGATCGGGGTCGACATCATCGAACCGAAGGTACCACCGTTGGTGATGGTGAAGGTACCACCGGTCATCTCGTCCATCGACAATTTGCCGTCACGGGCTTTCTTGCCGAAAGTGGCGATGCCGCCTTCGATTTCAGCCAGGCTCATCAGCTCGGCGTTACGCAGAACCGGAACAACCAGGCCACGGTCGCTGGAAACGGCAACGCCGATGTCCGCGTAGCCGTGGTAAACGATGTCGCCGCCGTCGATCGACGCGTTGACAGCCGGGAAGCGTTTCAGCGCTTCGGTAGCAGCCTTGACGAAGAACGACATGAAGCCCAGGCGTACGCCGTTGTGGGACTTCTCGAACAGATCCTTGTACTTCGAACGCAGGGCCATGACTTCAGTCATGTCGACTTCGTTGAAAGTGGTCAGCATCGCCATGTTCGACTGTGCTTCAACCAGACGCTTGGCCACGGTGGCACGAACGCGGGTCATCGGTACGCGCTTCTCGATGCGGTCGCCAGCGGCGAACACAGGAGCGGCAGCCGAAGGAGCAGCAGCCTTGGCAGGCGCGGCAGCCGGAGCGGCTTTCTTGGCAGCAACAGCAGCCACCACGTCTTCCTTGGTCACACGACCACCTTTGCCGGTGCCGGCAACGGAAGCGATGTTGATGCCGTTTTCTTCAGCCAGCTTGCGCGCAGCAGGAGCAGCAACAGGATCGTCTTCGCCTTCGCCAGCAGCTGGAGCGGCGGCAGCAGCAGCCGGAGCAGCAGCGGCGGCTGGAGCAGCGGCAGCGCTGCCCTCTTCGATCGAGCCCAGTACCTGGTTGGAAAGAACGGTATCGCCTTCGTTGGCAACGATTGCGCCCAGCACGCCGTCAGCTTCAGCCAGGACTTCGAGTACGACTTTGTCGGTTTCGATGTCGACGATCAGGTCGTCACGCTTGACGGCCTCACCTGGTTTCTTGTGCCAAGTGGCAACGGTGCCATCGGCAACCGATTCCGGGAATGACGGGGCTTTGATTTCGATAGCCATTATCTGTGGGTCCTTAAAATTCGGTTTCAGTCAGCGCGAAGGCGTTAAACAGTGAAAGCATCTTGCAGCAGTTTTTCCTGCTGCTCGGCGTGCATCGATGCGTAACCACAAGCAGGTGCAGCAGAAGCCTCACGGCCCGCGTACTCAAGTACGAGAGACTTGTCGAGGTTACCGATGCTACGGCGCAAGTGATGCTGGCTGCAGTACCAGGCGCCCTGGTTCATCGGCTCTTCCTGACACCAAACGGCATTTTTGACGTTGGTGTACGGAGCCAGGACTTCTTTCAAGTCGTCCTCAGGGAATGGATACAGCTGCTCGATCCGCACGATGGCGATATCTTCACGGCCTTCGGCACGGCGTTTTTCCAGCAGGTCGTAGTAGACCTTGCCGCTACACAGAACAACACGCTCGACCTTTTTCGGGTCCAGAGTATCGATTTCCGGGATCACGGTCTGGAACGAACCTTCGGCCAGATCTTCCAGGGTCGAGATGGCCAGTTTGTGGCGCAGCAGCGACTTCGGCGTCAGCACGATCAACGGCTTGCGCAGCGGGCGAATCACCTGACGACGCAGCAAGTGGTAGATCTGCGCTGGCGTGGTCGGTACGGCGACCTGAATATTGTGCTCGGCGCACAGTTGCAGGTAACGCTCAAGACGTGCCGAGCTGTGCTCAGGGCCCTGACCTTCGTAACCGTGTGGCAGCAACATGGTCAGACCGCAGAGACGGCCCCACTTGTGCTCGCCGCTGGTGATGAACTGGTCGATAACAACCTGTGCACCGTTGGCGAAGTCGCCGAACTGGGCTTCCCAGATCACCAGCGCATCCGGCGTGGTGGTCGAGTAACCGTATTCGAAGGCCAGTACCGCTTCTTCCGACAGGAACGAGTCGTACAGGTCAAAGCGTGGCTGACCGTCGTACAGGTGCTGCAGCGGAATGTAGGTGCCCGCGTCTTTCTGGTTGTGCAGAACAGCGTGACGGTGCGAGAACGTACCGCGGCCGATGTCCTGACCGGTCATGCGGATCGGGTGACCTTCGAACGCCAGGGTCGCGTACGCCATGGTTTCGGCGTAACCCCAGTTGATCGGCAGGCCGCCGGCTTGCATCTTCTGACGGTCTTCGTAGATCTTCGAGACCTGACGCTGAACCACGAAGCCTTCCGGAATTTCCAGCAGCTTGGCGGACAGTTCTTGCAGGGTCTTCAGATCAAAACGCGTATCGTGACGCGCAGTCCAGGCGTGGCCCAGATACGGACGCCAGTCCACGAACAGTTCTTTGTTCGGCTCTTTGACCAGCGATTTCACGACGTGCAGACCGTTGTCCAGCGCGTTGCGGTATTCGTCGACTTTCGCCTGAACACGCTCTGCGTCCAGTACACCGCCCTGGGTCAGACGATCAGCGTACAGCTCACGGGTGGTGCGCTGCTTGGTGATCTGCTGATACATCAGAGGCTGAGTACCGCTTGGCTCGTCGGCCTCGTTGTGGCCGCGACGACGGTAGCAGACCAGGTCGATCACCACGTCACGCTTGAACTGCATGCGGTAGTCGATGGCCAGTTGGGTCACGAACAACACGGCTTCCGGATCATCACCATTCACATGGAGGATCGGCGCCTGGATCATCTTGGCAACGTCGGTGGCGTACTCGGTGGAACGCGAGTCCAACGGGTTGCTGATGGTGAAACCGACCTGGTTGTTGATCACGATGTGCACGGTACCGCCGGTCTTGAAACCGCGGGTCTGCGACATCTGGAAGGTTTCCATGACCACGCCCTGACCTGCGAATGCAGCGTCACCGTGGATGGAGATCGGCAGAACCTTCTCACCGGTCGGGTCGTTACGACGATCCTGACGGGCGCGAACCGAACCTTCTACCACCGGGGAAACGATTTCCAGGTGGGACGGGTTGAACGCCATGGCCAGGTGAACTTCACCGCCGGCGGTCATCACGTTGGACGAGAAGCCCTGGTGGTATTTAACGTCACCGGAACCCAGCTCGACCTTCTTCTTGCCTTCGAACTCGTCGAACAGCTCGCGCGGGTTCTTGCCGAAGGTGTTGACCAGCACGTTCAGACGGCCACGGTGGGCCATGCCGATGACGACTTCCTTGGTGCCGTAGGAACCGGAACGCTGGATCAGTTCGTCGAGCATCGGAATCAGGCTTTCGCCGCCTTCCAGACCGAAACGCTTGGTGCCCGGGTATTTGGTGCCCAGGTATTTTTCCAGGCCTTCACCGGCAGTCACGCGCTCAAGCAGGTGGCTCTTGATGTCGGCGGAGTACGTCGGACGACCACGCACGCTTTCCAGACGCTGCTGGAACCACTGGCGCTGCTCGGAATCGGTGATGTGCGTAAATTCAGCGCCGATGGTGCGGCAATATGTCTGCTGCAACGCTTCGTGAATTTCGCGTAGGCTCGCTTCCTCTTTGCCGATGAACAGGTCGCCGGCACGGAAGGTCGTATCAAGATCGGCATTGGTCAAGCCGTAATGATTGATCGACAGGTCTGCAGGTGCAGGACGCTGCCACAGTCCCAGCGGGTCAAGCTGGGCTGCCTGGTGGCCACGCATACGGTAGGCCTGGATCAATCGCAGCACTTCAACCTGCTTCTTCTCGTGCTCACTGCTCACGCTGCCGGCGGAAACCGGTTGGGCGCGGCGCTGGTTCTTTGCCAGCAGCACGAAATGATCGCGAATTGTGGAGTGCGAAACATCAGTGGCAGAGTTGCCGTCGGCAGGCAACTTCTGAAAGTAGGTGCGCCACTCTTCTGGCACAGCGTTAGGGTCGTGCAGGTAGAGCTCATAAAGCTCTTCCACATAGGCAGCGTTTCCACCTGAAAGGTAGGCGCTGTTCCACATGCGCTGCATCACGCTTTCTTGCATGCTTGGTCACCCTCGGTTAGGGGAACACCATCGATGTCGACACCGAGCAAACTTGCAGAAGTCCGAATGCAGCGACTAAAACAAGCCACTTAGGATCACACTGATAGTCCGGGTACCAGCCCGGATGCCCCTGCTTGTCTCATTTCTTCAAAATAAGAGCGGCAGCTTGTGGCTACTGCTCTGGTTATAGCCATGACGCGGGTTGAAGCCCGCGCCACAGCCTCTACGGTGCAGCGGTTACAGCAGCTGAATCACACGCCGCTCGAAAGCAGCATGTTACGGATGTGACCGATGGCCTTAGTCGGGTTCAGGCCTTTCGGACATACGTTGACGCAGTTCATGATGCCCCGGCAGCGGAAGACGCTGAACGGGTCATCGAGCGAAGCCAGACGCTCGTTGGTCTTGGTGTCACGGCTGTCTGCCAGGAAGCGATAAGCTTGCAGCAGCGCAGCTGGACCCAGGAACTTGTCCGGGTTCCACCAGAAGGACGGGCACGAAGTCGAGCAGCAAGCGCACAGGATGCACTCGTACAGACCGTCGAGCTTTTCGCGCTCTTCTGGCGACTGCAGACGCTCGATGGCCGGAGCCGGCGTGTCGTTCTGCAGGTAAGGCTTCACCTTCTCGTATTGCTTGTAGAAGATGCTCATATCGACGACCAGGTCACGGATAACCGGCAAACCTGGCAGCGGACGAACAATCAACTTGTTACCTTTTACAACGGCGGACAGCGGCGTGATGCACGCCAGACCGTTCTTGCCGTTGATGTTCATGCCGTCGGAGCCGCAGACGCCTTCACGGCAAGAGCGACGATAGGAGAAACCCTCGTCCTGCTCTTTGATCAGGGCCAGCACGTCCAGCACCATCAGGTCTTTACCACCGGTATCGACCTGGAATTCCTGCATGAACGGCGCAGCGTCCTGATCAGGGTTGTAGCGATAAACACTGACTTTCAACATGGCGGTCACCCTTAATAAGTCCGGACTTTAGGTTCAAAAGTCGGAACAGTCTTCGGCGAGAAGTTCACGGCACGCTTGGTGACGCGCTTGTCACCCGGGAAGTACAGGGTGTGGCACAGCCAGTTTTCGTCGTCACGATCTTCGAAGTCCTCACGGGCGTGAGCACCGCGCGACTCTTTACGGACTTCGGCAGCGATGGCGGTAGCTTCAGCCACTTCCAGCAGGTTTTGCAGTTCCAGCGCTTCGATACGGGCAGTGTTGAACGCCTGCGACTTATCGTTGATCTTCACGTTGGCGATGCGGGTACGCAGGTCAGCGAGCTGAGCGATACCTTTCTGCATGTATTCGCCGGTACGGAATACGCCGAAGTAGTTCTGCATGCAGCTTTGCAGTTCGCGACGCAGGGTTGCCACATCTTCGCCATCAGTACGGCTGTTCAGCGCGTTCAGACGCGACAGGGCAGCTTCGATGTCGGCTTCGGTAGCGTCGTCGTATTCGATGCCATCAGTCAGTGCTTTTTCCAGATGCAGGCCGGCAGCGCGGCCGAATACCACCAGGTCGAGCAGCGAGTTGCCGCCCAGACGGTTGGCACCGTGCACCGATACGCAAGCCACTTCACCTACTGCGAACAGACCAGGGATGATCTGATCCACGCCTTCGGCGTTCTGGGTGATCGCCTGGCCGTGGATGTTGGTGGCAACGCCGCCCATCATATAGTGGCAAGTCGGAACAACCGGAACCGGCGCAACAACAGGGTCAACGTGAGCGAACGTCTTCGACAGTTCGCAGATGCCTGGCAGACGGCTGTGCAGCACTTCCTCGCCCAAGTGGTCGAGTTTGAGCATTACGTGGTCGCCATTCGGACCGCAACCGTTGCCGGCGATGATTTCTTTAACCATCGAACGAGCAACCACGTCACGACCGGCAAGGTCTTTGGCGTTCGGAGCATAACGCTCCATGAAACGCTCGCCGTGCTTGTTGATCAGGTAACCACCTTCACCACGGCAACCTTCTGTAACCAGTACACCGGCGCCGGCGATGCCGGTCGGGTGGAACTGCCACATTTCAATGTCTTGTACCGGCACGCCAGCACGCAGAGCCATGCCGACGCCGTCACCGGTGTTGATCAGGGCGTTGGTGGTGGAAGCGTAGATACGACCTGCACCGCCGGTAGCCAGTACGGTGGCCTTGGCGCGGATGTAGGTGGTTTCGCCGGTTTCGATGCAGATCGCGATCACACCGACGAATTCGCCTTCCTGGTTTTTCACCAGATCAACAGCGTAGTACTCGTTCAGGAACGTAGTACCGGCTTTCAGGTTGCCCTGATAAAGGGTGTGCAGCAGTGCGTGACCGGTACGGTCGGACGCCGCGCAAGTACGTGCAGCCTGACCGCCCTTGCCGTAGTCCTTGGACTGACCACCGAACGGACGCTGGTAGATACGGCCTTGCTCGGTACGCGAGAACGGCAGACCCATGTGGTCCAGCTCGAAAACCGCGGCTGGGCCTTCCTGACACATGTACTCGATAGCGTCCTGGTCACCGATGTAGTCGGAGCCCTTGACGGTATCGTACATGTGCCAGCGCCAGTCATCGTTCGGGTCAGCGGACGCAATTGCGCACGTGATGCCGCCCTGGGCGGACACAGTGTGCGAACGGGTCGGGAAAACCTTGGTGATCACGGCAGTCTTGTGACCGCCCTGCGCCAGTTGCAGCGCAGCGCGCATGCCGGCACCGCCACCACCAATAATGATGGCGTCGAAAGAAATCGTTGGAATGTTAGCCATGAATCAGATACCCCAGAGAATCTGCACACCCCAGACGAAGTAAGCGAACATCGCGATGCCGCAAACTGCCTGGAAAAGGAAACGTACTGCAGTCGCGGACTTGCCCAGCGCCATTGGCGTCAGGTAGTCGGTCGCGATGGTCCACATGCCGACCCAGGCGTGAGCGCCAAGGGCAACGAGGGCCAACAGACTGAAGATACGCATCCCGTTGTGAGCGAACAGGCCGTGCCACTGGTCGTAGCCAATGCCCGGATTCGCTGCAAGGTATCCGATCAGGAAAATGAAATAAGCCGCGAGAACAACCGCAGACACACGTTGCGCCATCCAGTCATAGAGGCCCGAACGCGAAAGGTTCGTAACGCTGGTTACCATATCCAAACTCCTGCCAGAACGATCAGCACCACGGAAATGGCGATGATGATTTTCGAGCCCAGGCGGCCGCCTTCCAGCGTCTCACCGATGCCCATGTCCATGATCAAGTGGCGCACACCGGCTACCAGGTGATACAGCAGAGCGGACAGGAGGCCCCATGCTACGAACTTGGCCAGCGGGCTGGTCAAGCATGCCTTCACTTCGGCAAAACCTTCCTCGGAACCCAGAGACTTGCCCAATGCATAAAGCATGAAGCCGATACCCAGGAAGAGGATGATGCCGGAAACACGGTGAAGAAACGACGTAACGCCGGTGATGGGGAGTTTGATGGTCCTTAGGTCTAGGTTTACAGGTCGTTGGCTTTTCACGGCTTTTTTTTCACACTGAAGAGCCCCTAACAATCAGGGCAAAGTTGTTGGGGAGTGCACTGGTCAGGTAACCACCACCCAGGGATGCGACCCCCAACAAAGCTGGCCCAAAAGCCCTTGGCGGTCGGTGGCCGAGTATAGACAGTTAGGTTACTAATGACAACGCAATCACCTACCCCAAATAGCTGATTGCACAAGTCGTATAAAAGGCGTAAATGGCAGTCAATTTCGAGGAAAAAGTGCGCTTAAAGCCTTCTGGAGCAAGACTTTAGGCAAATTGACATTCGAATTTATCTCACTATAGTGGTGCGGGCCCTGCGTGGGGGGTCTGTCTGATGGTTCAAGCATAAATAGGAGGCCACATGGCTGACAAAAAAGCGCAGTTGATCATCGAGGGCGCAGCCCCCGTCGAGCTGCCCATTTTAACCGGCACCGTTGGTCCCGATGTAATTGATGTTCGGGGCCTGACGGCCACGGGCCGCTTCACGTTCGACCCTGGTTTCATGTCGACCGCCTCGTGCGAATCGAAGATCACCTATATCGACGGCGACAACGGCATTCTGTTGCACCGCGGCTACCCGATCGAACAACTGGCTGAAAAATCGGACTACCTGGAAACCTGCTACCTGCTGCTCAACGGCGAACTGCCGACCGCAGAACAGAAGGCCCAGTTCGTCAGCACCGTGAAAAACCACACCATGGTTCACGAGCAGCTGAAAACCTTCTTCAACGGCTTCCGTCGCGACGCCCACCCGATGGCCGTCATGTGCGGTGTAGTCGGCGCCCTCTCGGCCTTCTACCACGACTCCCTGGACATCAATAACCCGCAGCATCGCGAAATCTCCGCGATCCGTCTGGTTGCCAAGATGCCGACCCTGGCAGCGATGGTTTACAAGTACTCCATGGGCCAACCCATGATGTACCCGCGCAACGATCTGACGTACGCGGAAAACTTCCTGCACATGATGTTCAACACCCCGTGCGAGATCAAACCGATCAGCCCGGTGCTCGCCAAGGCCATGGACCGGATCTTCATCCTCCACGCCGACCACGAGCAGAACGCTTCGACCTCTACCGTGCGCCTGGCCGGCTCTTCGGGTGCCAACCCGTTCGCCTGTATCGCCGCCGGTATCGCTGCACTGTGGGGCCCTGCCCACGGCGGTGCAAACGAAGCCGTGTTGACCATGCTTGACGAGATTGGCGATGTTTCGAACATCGACAAGTTCATCGCCAAGGCCAAGGACAAGAACGATCCGTTCAAACTGATGGGCTTCGGTCACCGCGTTTACAAGAACCGCGACCCTCGCGCGACTGTCATGAAGCAGACCTGCGACGAAGTGCTGAAGGAACTGGGCATCAACAACGATCCGCAACTCGAACTGGCCATGCGCCTGGAAGAGATCGCGCTGACCGACCCGTACTTCATCGAACGCTCGCTGTACCCGAACGTCGACTTCTACTCGGGGATCATCCTCAAGGCGATCGGCATTCCGACCAGCATGTTCACGGTGATTTTCGCGCTGGCACGTACGGTTGGCTGGATCTCCCACTGGAAAGAGATGCTCTCCAGCCCGTACAAGATTGGCCGTCCGCGCCAGTTGTACACTGGTTACGAGTCGCGTGACATTTCCAAGCTGGAAGACCGCAAATAAGACTTGTCTTGCGATGACGTCTTAAAGTTGTACCGGGAACGGCCTCTATTTATATAGGGGCCGTTTTTGTTTGTCTGGAGTTTGGGATTTTGGGTTTTGGGTTTTGGGTTTTGGGTTTTGGGTTTTGGGATTGGGGGCATATCCGTTTCTTCGGGTGCTGCCGCTGG
>NZ_AKJR01000266.1:0-3020 GCF_000282235.1 Pseudomonas sp. GM24
TGCGATCTTTTGATTTTGTTTCTCAAGATCAAGATCAAAAGATCGCAGCCTTCGGCAGCTCCTACAGGGATTACCTTCCACGGGAAAATTCCTATGAGCTTTATCACCGAAATCAAGACCTTCGCCGCGCTGGGCAGCGGTGTCATCGGCAGCGGCTGGGTCGCCCGCGCCCTCGCCCACGGCCTCGACGTGGTGGCTTGGGATCCGGCCCCCGGCGCCGAAGCAGCACTGCGCAAACGTGTGGCCAATGCCTGGGGCGCGCTAGAGAAAAGCGGTCTGGCGCCGGGTGCTTCGCAGGATCGTCTGCGCTTTGTCGCGACCATCGAAGAGTGCGTGCGCGATGCCGATTTCATTCAAGAAAGCGCCCCGGAACGTCTAGAGCTGAAACTCGATCTGCACAGCAAGATCAGCGCCGCGGCCAAGCCCAATGCGTTGATCGGTTCGAGTACCTCGGGCCTGCTGCCAAGTGAGTTCTACGAGAGCTCGACGCACCCGGAACGCTGCGTGGTCGGCCACCCGTTCAACCCGGTTTATCTGCTGCCGCTGGTGGAAGTGGTCGGTGGCAAGAACACCGCTCCGGAAGCTGTGCAAGCAGCGATGAAAGTCTACGAATCCCTCGGCATGCGCCCGTTGCATGTGCGCAAGGAAGTGCCTGGGTTCATCGCCGACCGCTTGCTCGAAGCGCTGTGGCGTGAAGCGCTGCACCTGGTCAATGACGGCGTGGCGACCACTGGCGAAATCGACGATGCGATCCGTTTTGGCGCCGGGTTGCGCTGGTCGTTCATGGGCACGTTCCTGACTTACACGCTGGCCGGTGGCGATGCGGGCATGCGTCACTTCATGTCGCAATTCGGCCCGGCGTTGCAGTTGCCGTGGACCTATCTGCCGGCGCCGGAGCTGACTGACAAGTTGATTGATGATGTGGTGGATGGCACCAGCGATCAGCTTGGTCGTCACAGTATTTCGGCGCTGGAGCGTTATCGTGATGATTGTTTGCTGGCGGTGCTGGAGGCGGTGAAGACTACCAAGGAGAAGCATGGGATGGCGTTCAGCGAGTGATGTTTCTGGCATGACATCGTGGCCCTCACCCTAGCCCTCTCCCAGAGGTAGAGGGGACCGACCGCGGTGTTTATGCGAGCCGCACCGACCTGATTTATCGAGCCGAACTCAAGTTTTGAAAGGCCCCCGATCTGCTCCCTTTCCCCCTCTCCCCCCTGGGGGAGAGGGCTGGGGTGAGGGGGTAGCTTTTGATCTTGAAAACCACCTAACTGCCGGAGCCCAAACCATGCCCCAGCTCACCACCTACCAAACCAAAATCATCCCCGACTGGGTCGACTACAACGGCCACCTGCGCGATGCCTTCTACCTGCTGATTTTCAGCTACGCCACCGATGCCCTGATGGATCGCCTCGGCATGGACAGCAACAACCGCGAAGCCAGCGGCCACTCGCTGTTCACCCTCGAACTGCACCTCAACTATCTGCACGAAGTGAAGCTCGATACCGAGGTTGAAGTGCACACGCAAATCATCGGCCACGACAGCAAACGCCTGCACCTCTATCACAGCCTGCACAAGGTCGGTGACGAGCAGGAACTGGCCGGTAACGAACAAATGCTCCTGCACGTCGACCTCGCCGGCCCGCGTTCGGCACTGTTCAGCCCGGACACCTTGAACCGCCTGCAAGACATCATCGCCGAGCAGAAAGACTTGCCCGCTCCCGCTTACATCGGCCGCGTCATCGCGCTGCCACCTGCAAGGTAAATCCATCAATCGCAAGGAGCCGCTATGAACACCGCTGCCGCTGTTGCCGATTTCCGTACTTATCCGTTGATCAGCGCGCTAAGCGGCGTGCAGACCCTGGCGGATCGCGTTGCCATCGCCTGGGCTGACGGTCGCGTCAGCCCGTTTCACCATGTCTGGTTGCGGGACAATTGCCCATGTCAGCAGTGTGTCTACAACGTCACCCGCGAACAGGTTTTCGAGATCGTCGACGCGGCTGATGACCTGAAACCAGCGGCCGCGCACATCGATACCGATGGCTGCCTGCGCGTCGACTGGCAGGACGGTCACCTCAGCCGTTTCGATCCGGGCTGGTTGCGCGCGCATGCCTACGATGATCAATCCCGCGCCGAACGCTTGGCCGCCAAACCCAAGCCCTTTCTATGGCGTAGCGATCTGCAACTCCCTGTGTTCGAATACGCGGCGCTGATGAACGACAACGCCACCCTGCTGCAATGGTTGCTCGCCGTGCGCGACATCGGCCTGACGCAAGTGCGCGGCGTACCCACCGAACCCGGTTCGCTCAAGCTCATCGCGCAACGTATTTCCTTCATTCGTGAAAGCAACTTCGGCGTGCTGTTCAACGTGCAGTCCAAGGCCGATGCCGACAGCAATGCCTACACCGCTTTCAATTTACCGTTGCACACCGATCTGCCCACCCGCGAGCTGCAACCGGGCCTGCAGTTTCTGCATTGCCTGGTGAATGACGCCGAGGGTGGCGAGAGTATTTTTGTCGACGGGTTTGCGATTGCCGATGCGTTGCGCCAGGAAGATCCCGAGTCATTCAAGGCCCTGTGTGAAATCCCCGTGGAGTTTCGCAACAAGGATCGGCACAGCGACTATCGCTGCCTGGCGCCGATCATTGCCCTGGATGCGTTGGGGCGTGTCGCTGAAATCCGCATGGCGAACTTTCTGCGCGGCGCGTTCGATACGTCAGTGGAGCAAATGCCACAGTTGTATCGGGCTTATCGACGCTTCATCGCGATGACCCGCGAGCCACGGTTTCGGCTGATGCAGCGGCTCGTTCCCGGTGAGCTGTGGTGCTTCGATAATCGCCGCACGCTGCATGCGCGCAATGCGTTTGACCCGGGCACGGGGGCGCGGCATTTTCAGGGCTGCTATATCGACCGGGATGAGTTGTTGTCGCGGATCCTCGTGTTGCAACGCTAGACCGTTAAAAGATCGCAGCCTTCGGCAGCTCCTACATTGGAATACGTTCCCTGTAGGAGCTGCCGAATGC
>NZ_AKJR01000267.1:0-4792 GCF_000282235.1 Pseudomonas sp. GM24
ATGTTGACCGGTACACCGCTATCGCGAGCAGGCTCACTCCTACAATGAATTGCGTTGGAGCAGGAGTAACGGGCACAAAAAAACCGGCCGAAGCCGGTTTTTTTATGCCTGCGATCTTAGAACGAAGCGTTCTGCAGACCGTCCAGGTAACGCTCGGTGTCCAGTGCCGCCATGCAGCCGGCGCCGGCCGAAGTGATCGCCTGACGGTAAACGTGGTCAGCCACGTCACCGGCGGCAAAGATGCCTTCGACGCTGGTCGCAGTCGCATTGCCTTCACGGCCGCCGTGCACCACCAGATAACCGTCTTTGAGGGTCAACTGGCCTTCGAACAGCGAAGTGTTCGGAGTGTGGCCGATGGCAATGAACACGCCGTCAACGGTGATTTCATCGAAACTGCCGTCGTTGTTCTTCAGACGCGCACCGGTCACGCCCATGTTGTCGCCCAGGACTTCGTCGAGGTTGGCGTTCAACTTGAGGATGATCTTGCCTTCGGCGACGCGAGCGTTGAGCTTGTCGATCAGGATTTTCTCGGCGCGGAAGGTTTCGCGACGGTGGATCAGGGTTACGGTGCTGGCGATATTGG
The DNA here is from genome assembly GCF_000282235.1 of Pseudomonas sp. GM24. Lineage (NCBI taxonomy): Bacteria > Pseudomonadati > Pseudomonadota > Gammaproteobacteria > Pseudomonadales > Pseudomonadaceae > Pseudomonas > Pseudomonas sp. GM24. The sequence goes on from NZ_AKJR01000267.1 coordinate 584, forward strand.
CCAGGTACAGTGCCTCTTCAACAGCGGTGTTGCCGCCGCCGACCACTGCAACAGGCTTGTTGCGGTAGAAGAAACCGTCGCAGGTCGCGCAGGCCGAAACGCCTTTGCCCATGAACGCTTCTTCCGAAGGCAGGCCCAGGTAACGCGCGCTGGCGCCGGTGGCGATGATCAGGGCGTCGCAGGTGTAGGTCGCGCTGTCGCCGGTCAGAGTGTAAGGCTTGGCAGCGAAGTCGACGGCGTTGATGTGATCGAAAACGATCTCGGTTTCAAAACGCTCGGCGTGCTCGCGCATGCGTTCCATCAGGGCTGGACCGGTCAGACCGTGGACATCGCCCGGCCAGTTGTCGACTTCGGTGGTGGTGGTCAGTTGACCGCCAGCCTGCATGCCGGTGATCAGCAGTGGCTTGAGGTTGGCACGGGCCGCGTATACCGCAGCGCTGTAACCGGCAGGGCCGGAACCGAGAATAATCACTCGCGAATGACGGACTTCAGACATGACCTGCTCCTGTTGACCGGGCCGAAAAACGGGCACGGATCGCCGGACTGCCGGCGGGAATAAAAAAGGACCGTGGAAAACCTTGGGGAAGGCTTGAGCTCGACAGTCCTGTAAAAAGTTGGGTGCAGCGTATCGAGGGGGGCAAGATTAAGGAAATACGGTTTAACAATCCAGCTCATAGGTGGTCTCTATGCCGACACACTGACGAGATGGACGTCTTTGTTACAGTGAATGTCGATCGCTCTGCCGCGCTTTCACAGGCGTTGCAAAGTCGGTAAGGTCGGCGCGTTTTCCCTTGCTCGGAGCACCTTATGCCCGCCCCTGTTCTGTCCGGCCCGCAATACCTGCGCGAAGGCCTTAAACTGGTCTTGAGCCCAGGCTTGCGCCTGTTCGTGTTATTGCCGCTGGCGATCAATCTGGTGCTGTTCGTCGGATTGATCTATCTGGCCGGCCACCAGTTCAGCCTGTGGGTCGATACGCTGATGCCATCGCTGCCCGAATGGCTGAGCTTTCTAAGCTACATCCTCTGGCCCTTGTTCGTGGTGCTGGTGGCGTTGATGGTGTTTTTCACCTTCACGATGCTGGCCAACGTGATCGCCGCACCGTTCAACGGCTTTCTTGCGGAAAAAGTCGAAGTGGTGGTGCGTGGCACCGATGATTTCCCGGCGTTCAGCTGGGGTGAACTGATTGCGATGGTCCCGCGCACCCTCGCCCGGGAAATGCGCAAGCTCGGCTACTTTCTGCCCCGCGCCATCGGTCTCTTCATCCTGTCGTTCATCCCGGTGGTAAACATCATCGCCGCACCGCTGTGGTTGTTGTTCGGCGTGTGGATGATGGCGATCCAGTACATCGACTACCCGGCGGACAACCACAAACTGGGCTGGAACGAGATGCTCGCCTGGCTGCGGCAGAAGCGCTGGCAGAGCATGAGTTTTGGCGGGATCGTCTATCTGGTGCTGCTGATTCCGGTGGTCAACATTCTGATGATGCCGGCGGCGGTGGCCGGGGCGACGTTGTTTTGGGTGCGTGAACGCGGTGCTGAGAATCTCGTCACTCAACGCTGAGCACGTCACAAATCCATCATCCGAACGTCACAAGCACGACATGGCCTCAGTCGACACTGAGGCCATGACGACAGCTCTACACATCACCCTGATCAGCGAAACCTTTCCACCGGAAATCAACGGGGTGGCCAATACTCTTGGCCGCTTGTGCGATGGGCTGCGCGCGCGCGGCCACCAAGTGGAACTGGTGCGCCCGCGTCAGGCCGGCGATCCGCAGCGCAGTGAAGACGACGCGTTGCTGTTGTGCCGTGGCTGGCCGTTGCCGGGATATCCGGGGCTGCAATGGGGGCAATCGTCGATGCACAAACTGCTGCGCCGCTGGAAACGTCAGCGTCCCGATGTGCTGTACATCGCCACGGAAGGCCCACTCGGCTTATCGGCCCTGCGTGCGGCGCGGCGTTTGGGCATTTCGGTGGTCAGCGGGTTTCACACCAACTTTCAGCAATACACCAGTCAGTACGGCCTCGGACTGCTGACGCGAATGCTGACGTATTATTTGCGCTGGTTTCACAATCGCTCGGCCATGACTCTGGTGCCGAGCGTCAGCCAGCGACTGGAACTGGAGCGACGCCATTTCGAGCGCTTGGCGCTGTTGTCGCGCGGTGTCGACAGCCAGCTATTTCATCCAAGCAAACGGCTGAATGCCTTGCGTGAGCAATGGGGCCTGTCCGAGCAGGACATTGCGGTGATCCACGTAGGACGACTCGCGCCGGAGAAGAACCTTGGCCTGCTCAAACGCTGCTTCGAAAAACTGCGGGACACTTATCCACAGCGCAATCTGAAACTGATCGTGGTCGGCGACGGGCCGCAACGGCTAGCGCTGGAAAAGGATTTGCCCGAGGCGATTTTCTGCGGCTCACAGCGTGGTGAAGCGTTGGCGGCACACTACGCGTCCGGCGATATATTTCTGTTTCCCAGCCTGACCGAAACCTTCGGCAATGTCGTGCTGGAGGCACTGGCCTCGGGACTTGGTGTGGTGGCTTACGATCAAGCTGCAGCGGCGCAGCATATTCGCCATGGTTACAACGGCGTGCTGGCGATGCCCGGCGACGAAGAGGCGTTTTGCGATGCTGCTGCGTGGTTGCTTGAGGAGGATGAGGCGTTGCGCTGCGTGCGTTTGAATGCGCGGCAGCATGCGAGTCGTCAGGGATGGCCGGCGGTTATCGAGCAGTTTGAAAAGCATTTGCGCGGGGCTTGTGTGGGGGAGCAAGTGGTGCCGAATGCGCAGACATTGCCTTGAATTATTGTTGCGTTTGAAACCGCCATCGCTGGCAAGCCAGCTCCCACAGGGATTTCCAGTGACCACAGGTCGTGTGAACACCCATGAAACCTGTGGGAGCTGGCTTGCCAGCGATAGCGTCAGTAAGGGCGCTGGTTAAACCAGCGTCATCAACGCCTCACGGCTGAACGGCAAAATATCCTGTTCACGCCCTTCGCGGACTTTTTGCGCCCAATCCGGATCGACCAACAGCGCGCGCCCAACCGCAACCAGATCGAATTCCTCTTTGTTCAAACGCTCCAGCAGGTTCTCCAGACTGGCCGGTTGCGCGACCTTGTCGGTGTTGACCATGAACTGCAGGAACTCGCCATCGAGACCGACGCTACCGACGGTGATGGTCGGCTTGCCGGTGAGCTTGCGGGTCCAGCCTGCCAGGTTCAGCTCGGAACCATCGAACTCCGGCTCCCAGAAACGCCGCGTCGAGCAGTGGAAAATATCCACACCGGCGTCGGACAACGGCTTGAGGAATTCGCCCAGTGCTTCTGGGGTTTGCACCAGTCGCGCGGTGTAATCCTGCTGCTTCCACTGCGAGAAACGGAAGATGATCGGGAAACCTTCGCCAACGGCCGCACGCACCGCTTGAATCAGTTCGATGGCGAAACGCGAGCGGTTAGCCAGGCTGCCGCCGTATTCGTCGCTGCGCTGGTTGCTGCCTTCCCAGAAGAACTGGTCGATCAGATAACCGTGCGCGCCGTGGATTTCCACGCCGTCCATGCCGATGCTTTGTGCGTCTTTGGCCGCCTGGGCGAAGGCTGCGATCACGTCCTGGATGTCTTGCTTGGTCATGCCGTGCACCACGACCTGACCGTCCTTGAGTTTTTCCGACGGGCCGTAAGCCGGCACGCTAGCGTCCGGCTCGGTGCCGATGCGGCGTACGCTGCCCACATGCCACAGCTGCGGAACAATCTTGCCGCCTTCAGCGTGAACGGCGTCGACGACTTTCTTCCAGCCGGCCAATGGCGCGTCACCAAAGAACTGCGGCACGTTCGGGTAACCGTTGGAGGCGATGTGGCCGACGGTGGTGCCTTCAGTGATGATCAGGCCGACACCGGCCGCCGCGCGACGACGGTAGTACTCGATGACTTTCGAATTAGGCACGCCGCCCGGGGAGAAGGAGCGAGTCATCGGCGCCATGACCACGCGGGTCGGCAGTTCGAGGGCACCGAGGTGGAACGGTTTGAACAAGGCTTGAACGGGCATCGATGGGCTCCACAGAGAAGGCTTTATGACGGCGATAATATGGAGACGTGAACCCTTTGAACAGCACTATTGATTTGGGTGATTAAGGATTAAAAGACGCAAAGCAAAAGATCGCAGCCTTCGGCAGCTCCTACATGGGGTTTTGAGGTCACCTGCAGGAGCTGCCGAAG
>NZ_AKJR01000268.1:62-7519 GCF_000282235.1 Pseudomonas sp. GM24
GAGGGCTGGGGTGAGGGGGATAGATCGAAAGCACACCACAAATCTCAAAGCCAGACACAAAAAAAGCCCATGACACGTCATGGGCTTTTCACTTGCAGCTAGCAGCTTGAAACTCGCAGCTGCGCTTACACGTAAAACGATTTCAACGGCGGAAAGCCATTGAACTCAACCGCGCTGTAACTGGTGGTGTACGCCCCGGTCGACAGCCAGTACAGACGATCACCGATCGCCAGGTTCAACGGCAGACCGTATTTGTAGTTCTCGTACATGATGTCAGCGCTGTCGCAGGTCGGGCCGGCGATGACGACTTCTTCCATCTCGCCTTTCTTCTCGGTCCAGATCGGGAACTTGATCGCTTCGTCCATGGTTTCAATCAGGCCGGAGAATTTGCCCACATCGGTATAAACCCAACGTTCAACAGCGGTGCGCGACTTGCGTGCAACCAGCACCACTTCGCTGACCAGAATCCCGGCGTTGGCGATCAGCGAACGGCCCGGCTCGAGAATGATTTCCGGCAGGTCATCACCGAAGTCTTCCTTGAGGAAACGGATGATTTCTTCGGCGTAGGTTTCCAGGCTGTTGGTGCGGGTGATGTAGTTGGCCGGGAAGCCACCGCCCATGTTGATCAGCTTCAGGTGAATGCCGTCTTCTTCTTTCAGGCGCTCGAAGATCACTTTGACCTTGGCGATCGCCGCGTCCCAGACGCTGATGTCGCGTTGCTGCGAACCGACGTGGAAGGAGATGCCGTAAGGCACCAGGCCGAGGTCGCGAGCGAGGATCAGCAGGTCCATGGCCATGTCGGTCTGGCAGCCGAATTTGCGCGACAGTGGCCAGTCAGCCGTGGTCGAGCCTTCGGTGAGGATGCGCACATAGACTTTCGAACCCGGGGCAGCCTTGGCGATGTTGCGCAGGTCGGCTTCGGAGTCGGTGGAGAACAGACGCACGCCCTTCTCGTAGAAGTAGCGGATGTCCTTGGATTTCTTGATGGTGTTGCCGTAGCTGATGCGGTCCGGGCTGACGCCACGATCCATCACCTTGTCCAGCTCATAGATCGAGGCGATGTCGAAGCTCGAACCTTTCTCTTTGAGCAGGTCGATGATCTCGACGGCCGGGTTGGCCTTGACCGCGTAGTAGACCTTGGCGAATTCGAAACCGGCGCGCAGGTCATCGTAGGCCTGGGCGATCATCGCGGTGTCGATCACCACGAACGGGGTTTCCTGTTTGTCGGCGAACGCCTTCATTTTGTCGAATGTAGCGCGCGCGAAATAGTCTTCGACCTGGATCGACATGCTGGGAACTCCTACTGGCAAACTGAAATTAACAATGGGTGCAAATGAACGTCCTCCGTATCCCCACTTTGGTTCGCCTACTTCCCAAGGCATGTCGCCGAAAGCAAAAAGGCCATGGGATGTGCAGCTTTCCCTTGGCCTTGCTGTCTCGTCGTCAGTACTTGAGCCGGATGGATCGTTTCCAGCATGGACGTTCGGCGCGAACTTTAGGGCGTGAGGGGCGTGAGATCAACTAAAAATGTCGCGTTTTTGCACGCTTCTGACGTGCGTCGCGTTCATCACTCTTTGTAGCCGACCGAGATGACGGGCAGATGTTCCCCGAGAATTTTCCAGTGTTAAAAATACCTGCACGTTCGCAGCTTTTGCCGGCGAAGTCGTAGGTAAGTGTGATGGGCGCAACATCGGCGACGATGGCCGCGAGAGATGGGGGTGATGGGGATTTTGGCTGTTTGGACGGCTATCCAGCGCATGCTGTCTGGTTCTCAGGTGTTGAGATTCTTTTCCGCCTTGTGAATGACTTGGTAACACCCCCGGTCCAGTAGGAGTGAGCCTGCTCGCGATGACTTTTTTCAGCCGACATCTTCATTGACTGATATTGCGCTATCGCGAGCAGGCTCACTCCTACAGGGTTTTGTGTTTTTACCGGTTAATCAGGCGACCACCGCCTCAGCCGGCGAGACAATACTGGTCTTCATCCCACGCGAACGCCCCGAACTCAGATAAGCCGCAATCGACTCCTGCGTCACCTCACCGAGGAACACCCGTTCGGCATCCATCACTGGCAGCCACGAACGATTGAACTCGTACATGCGTGACAGCAGGATGCGCAAATGTTCGTCGTACGCTGCCGTGGCATTGAACTCACGCAGGAACTGCGCGCAGGTGCCGGTCTGACGGTGCAGATCACGACGGCGCACATAACCCAGCGCCTTGTTCTCGGCACAGGTGACCACCACGTAGCGACGGTCATGCTCGTCCATCAATTCCAGCGCATCAGCCACCGGCGTCTCCGGGCTCACCGACGGTGCGTTGTCCGCCGCATCTTCTGCCTTCACCAGCAACAGACGCTTGAGCGTGCTGTCCTGCCCCACGAAGCTGCTGACAAAGTCGTCCGCCGGGTGCGCGAGCAGCGTGTCCGGGTGATCGATCTGCAGCAGTTTGCCGGCGCGGAAGATTGCGATCTTGTCGCCGAGTTTGATCGCTTCGTCGATGTCGTGGCTGACCATGATCACAGTCTTGTTCAGCGCGCGCTGCATCTCGAAGAACTCGTTCTGGATCATCTCGCGGTTGATCGGGTCGACCGCACCGAACGGCTCATCCATCAACAGCAACGGTGCATCAGCGGCCAGTGCGCGGATCACGCCGATGCGCTGTTGCTGGCCACCGGACAGTTCACGCGGGTAGCGATGCAGATATTGCTTGGGCTCAAGCTTGATCATGCTCATCAACTCGCGGGCGCGGTCGTGGCATTTCTGTTTGTCCCAGCCGAGCAGTTTCGGCACGACAACGATGTTCTCTTCGATGGTCATGTTCGGGAACAGGCCGATCTGCTGGATCACGTAACCGATGTTACGGCGCAGGGTCACTTCGTCGAGGTCGGTGGTGTCTTCGCCGTTGATGAGGATCTTGCCCGAGGTCGGTTTGATCAGGCGATTGATCATCTTCAGCGTGGTGCTTTTACCGCAACCCGATGGCCCGAGGAACACACAGATTTCGCCTTCATTGACGGTCAGGCTTACCGAGTCCACGGCTTTGACGTCTTTGCCGTTGCTTTGGAAAGTTTTGCTGAGGTTTTGAAGTTCGATCATTTGAGCAGTCCTTTTGGAGTCAACGAGCGTTGCAGCCATTGGAGAAACAGGTCAGCGAAAATGGCCAGAAGACTGACCAGCAGTGCGCCGACGATCAGCATCGACATGTCACTGCGGCTGATGGAAGCGAGGATCAACACACCGAGGCCGCCGGCGCCGATGGTCGCGGCGATGGTCATCACGCCGATGTTCATCACCACGGCGGTACGCACGCCGGCGAGGATCACCGGCACGGCGATCGGCAACTCGACCATGCGCAGACGCTGGCCGAAGGTCATGCCGATGCCGCGCGCGGCTTCACGGATGCCCGGTTCCACACCAGTGAGGGCGAGGTAGGTGTTGCGCATGATCGGCAACAGTGAATAAAGGAACACGGCGGTGATCGCCGGCATCGGGCCGAGGCCCTGGCCGAACTTGGAGTAGAACGGCAGCAGCAAACCGAACAGGGCAATCGACGGCACCGTCAGCAGCACCGTGGCGCTGGCTTGCAATGGGCCGGCGAGAGTCGGAAACCGCGTCATCAGAATGCCCAACGGCACGCCAACGACAATCGCCAGGGTCACGGCGATGCCGACGAGGGTGATGTGCTGCCAGGTCAGGTGCATCACCTGCTGCCAGTCGAGGTGGGAAAAGGCGTTCAGAAATTCCATGACTTTTCCTCCTTAGTTAAGTGGGTGCTGGCGCAGGAAATCGGCGGCCACTTTCGAAGGGCTTTCGTGATCGACGTCGACCCGCGCGTTGAGCTGGCGCATGGTTTCGTCGTCGAACAGTTCGGCCAGCGGCTTGAGTTGCTCGGCCAGTTGCGGGTGCGCGTCGAGGTAGGCCTGACGCACTACTGGCGCGGCGGTGTAGTCGGGGAAGTAATGCTTGTCGTCTTCCAGCAGTTTCAGGCCGAAGGCGTTGAGGCGACCGTCGGTGGTGTAGACCAGACCGGCAAACACCTGTCCGTTGCGCAACGCGGTGTAAACCAGGCCCGCGTCCATCTGGCGGATATTTTTGCGGGTCAGGTTCATGCCGTAGAGATCGACCATGCCGATCAGACCGTCGGAGCGGTTGGCAAACTCGGTATCCAAAGCCACCAAGTGATTGGTCTTGGCCTCGGCGCGCAGCACGTCGTTCAACTGGCTGATGTTGTTGATCTGCGGATATTCCTCGGCGACCTTTTTAGGGAGGGCGAGGGCATAGGTGTTGCTGAATTTCGACGGGGTCAGCCAGACCAGACCTTTTTTCGCGTCGAGTTCTTTCACCCGGGCGTAGGACTGGGCGCTGTCGAGTTTTTCCGTGACATGGTTGTAAGCCACCAGCGACACGCCGGTATATTCCCAGAGCATGTCCAACTGCCCGCTTTCGTGGGCGCTGCGGGCGAGGTTGCTGCCCAGGCCACCGGTGATCTGCGCGTCGTAGCCTTTGCTGCGCAGGTATTGCGCGGTGATTTCGGCGAGCAGGGTTTGCTCAGTGAAGACTCGGGCGCCGAGGCGGATAACCGGTTTTTCAGCGGCTTGCGCGATTCCTGCGAACAGCAGGATGCAGCCCACTATCAATCCCAAAGACGAGCTAAATCGTTTCATAAATATTCCTTCGCAAAAGCCTTAAGACGGGCGCAAACCGCGTTCCAGCCAGAGACGGCTGGCGAGGGTGACGACGCCATCGAGCAGCAAGGCCAGCAGCGCGGTACACGCGGCGCCGAGCAACAGTTGCGGCTGATTGTTCAGGGCGATGCCAGGGAAGATCAGGCTGCCGAGGCTGTTGGCGCCGATCAGGAACGCCAGTGGCGCGGTGCCGACATTGATCGCCAGAGCCACGCGCACACCACCGACGATGATCGGCACGGCGTTGGGCAATTCGACTTTCCACAGCACTTGGCGCGGGGTCATACCGATGCCGACGGCCGCTTCTTTCAGCGAGCCCTGGACGTTTTTCAGGCCTTCGTAGGTGTTGCGCACAATCGGCAACAAGGAAGCGAGGAACAGCGCGAAGATCGCCGGGCCACTGCCGATCCCGAGGACGCCCAGGGCAATCGCGAGCACGGCCAACGGTGGCACGGTGTTACCGATATTGAAGATCTGCATGAAGCGTTCGGCGCGGCCGACCATGGTCGGGCGACTGAGGAAGATGCCGGCGGGGATGCCCACGACAAGGGCGGCCAGCATTGAAGCGAGGACGAGAATCAGATGAGCTTGCAGGTAAAACAACAAATCGTCGCGGTAGTGTTCGATCGTGTTGATGCCGATCCAGTGGACCAGCAGGGCCAGGAGCGCGATCACCACCGCACCTCCCATCAGCCCTTTGCCATAGCGGATAGCCACAGGCGGACTCCTTTTTTTGTAGTCGGCGAACGCCCTCCCGTGTGGCATGCCGTACATGGCTGCCGGGAATAAACGTTCGCGAGAAGCAGCTCCCTCAGCACCGGCAAAAAGCGGTCTGAAAGCGAGCCATGAGCGCAGCCTCGTCAGGCTAACTTGCTGATTTTTCAGCCCCTGACGAAAATTCGTAACAGGGGATGGACGTCTCCGTGCTTCAAAAGGTTCCCATCTGCGGCAGCATTTGGCCACCCTTAATGTGCTCAACGGTTCGGTTATTGCATCGAGTTGGGCTATAATCGCGGCCCTTTTTTGAATCACCGCCAGGCGATTTCCCATGACCAACCAGGCCGCCGAAGTCGCGAAACGCCGCACTTTCGCCATTATTTCCCACCCCGATGCCGGTAAAACCACGATCACCGAAAAGCTCCTGTTGATGGGCAAGGCGATTGCAGTGGCCGGTACGGTGAAATCCCGTAAATCCGATCGCCATGCGACATCCGACTGGATGGAGATGGAGAAGCAACGGGGTATTTCCATTACCACGTCGGTCATGCAGTTCCCGTATCGCGAACACATGATCAACCTGCTCGACACCCCGGGCCACGAAGACTTCTCCGAAGATACCTACCGCACCCTGACCGCGGTGGACTCGGCATTGATGGTTCTCGACGGCGGTAAAGGTGTAGAGCCACGGACCATTGCGCTGATGGACGTCTGCCGTCTGCGTGACACGCCGATCGTCAGCTTCATCAACAAACTCGACCGTGACATCCGCGACCCGATCGAACTGCTCGACGAGATCGAAGCCGTGCTGAAGATCAAGGCCGCGCCGATCACCTGGCCGATCGGTTGCTACCGCGACTTCAAGGGCGTGTACCACCTGGCCGATGACTACATCATTGTCTACACCGCCGGTCACGGTCACGAACGCACCGAAACCAAGATCATCGAGAAGCTCGACTCCGACGAAGCGCGTGCGCATCTGGGCGACGAGTACGAGCGTTTCATCGAGCAGCTGGAACTGGTTCAGGGTGCCTGCCACGAATTCAACCAACAGGAATTCCTCGACGGTCAGCTGACCCCGGTGTTCTTCGGTACCGCACTGGGCAACTTCGGTGTTGATCATGTGCTCGACGCCGTCGTTGATTGGGCACCGCGTCCGCTGGCCCGTGTCGCTAACGAGCGTACCGTCGAGCCGGTGGAAGAGAAGTTCTCGGGCTTCATCTTCAAGATCCAGGCGAACATGGACCCGAAGCACCGCGACCGCATCGCCTTCATGCGCATTTGCTCCGGCAAGTACGAGAAAGGCATGAAGATGCGCCACGTGCGTACCGGCAAGGACGTGCGTATCGGCGACGCCCTGACGTTCTTCTCCTCCGAGCGTGAGCAGCTTGAAGAAGCCTTTGCCGGCGACATCATTGGTTTGCACAACCACGGCACCATCCAGATTGGCGACACCTTCAGTGAAGGTGAAACCCTCGGTTTCACCGGCATTCCGCACTTTGCGCCGGAGCTGTTCCGTCGTGTGCGCCTGCGTGATCCGCTGAAATCCAAGCAGTTGCGTCAGGGTCTCCAGCAACTGGCCGAAGAAGGTGCAACGCAGGTGTTCTTCCCGGAGCGCAGCAATGACATCATTCTTGGCGCTGTGGGTGTGCTGCAGTTTGATGTGGTCGCCAGCCGTTTGAAGGAGGAATACAAGGTTGAGTGCTCGTATGAGCCGATTACTGTGTATTCCGCGCGCTGGATTGAGTGCAGCGACAAGAAGAAGCTTGAGGAGTTTTCCAACAAGGCTGTGGAGAACCTGGCGGTCGATGGCGGTGGGCACCTGACCTATCTTGCGCCGACGCGGGTTAACCTGGCGTTGATGGAAGAGCGTTGGCCGGATGTGAAATTCCGCGCGACGCGTGAGCATCACTAAGCTCTGAGTTGGTTTGTCCGAAGCCCCCTCGGTGTGTGCCTAGGGGGCTTTTTTTTGCTTTGGTTTTGGGGGTATATCCGTTTTTTGGGTGATGGCGGCTTAGGGTTCCGCCCTTACGGCGGGTCACCTTTTCCAAACG
>NZ_AKJR01000269.1:0-3522 GCF_000282235.1 Pseudomonas sp. GM24
GGGTTCGAGTCCCCTAGGGGACGCCATTGCGGGAATAGCTCAGTTGGTAGAGCACGACCTTGCCAAGGTCGGGGTCGCGAGTTCGAGTCTCGTTTCCCGCTCCATATTCACAAAAATGCCGCTCAACTGAGCGGCGTTTTTGTATGCGCACGATTTGTAGTTGAGTCATCAGTCATAAAAAAGGCCCGCCGAAGCGATTCGGCGGGCCTTTTGCGTTATGCGTCTGCTTACCAGGACAGCATCAGGCGACCGGCAAACAGAATCAGCACCACGCCCATCGTGCGTTCAAACCAATGGCCCATGCGCATGAACAGCAAGCGAACCCGACTGCTTGAGAAAAACAGCGCGACCACAACAAACCACAGCGCATTCACAAAGCACATCCACAGCCCGTAAAAGGCCTGGATCTGCAGGGGCGTGCTGGCGCTGATGATCGTGGTGAAGATGGCCAGGAAAAACAGCGTGGCCTTGGGGTTGGTCGCATTGGTCAGAAAACCGGTGCTGAAGGCCTTGAATAACGTCTGTTCAACCACCGGCTCCTCGCTGGTCTTTTCACCTTCAAGGGACGATTTCGGCTTGCTGCGCAACAGGCTGACACCCAGATACAGGATATAAGCCCCGCCAATCACTTTGGCCACGGTCAGCAACCACGGTGTGGTGTGCATCAGCGCCCCGACTCCCAGCAGCGTGTACAGCACGTGCACGGAAATCCCCGCGCCGATCCCCAGCGCCGTACAGATTCCCACCAGTCGGCCGAAGCGTACGCTCTGGCGAATAGTGACTGCGAAGTCCGGGCCGGGAGCAACCACGGCCAGAAAGTGAATGGTAGCCAGCGCCAAAAACTCGCCCAGATAATTCGAATACATCTCAGCTCCAGTAGGTCAGGGGTGAAGCATTGCCGCGATAGCCGACAAAAAAGGAAAGACTCAAGCGCGGGTCTGCCACGCCCGGGGTCACCGAGTGCATGCGACGCGAATTGAACATGATGAAATCGCCGGGTTGCGGTCTCACTTCGAGGGCCGGCGGGCCGAGCAGCGCCGGTTCGATGCCATAGCTGTCACCCCGCATTTCGTCGAATTGATCGGGGCTGATGTCGTCGTCCCACATCTGCAACGCGCCGCCTTCGGTCGGCATGTTCAGGTAGACGTTGCAGGCAAACTGCGCCTCAAGGCTGCGGGCCTGGAAACTGTCCGGGGCGTCCTTGGCGAAGATGTCGTGGTGGGCGAGGAAGCACACCCCCGGTTTCACCACTCGCGAAAGGCCGACATACATTTTCCGGCCGTAGAGGTTTTCCAGGTGTGCGCCGGCTGGCCAGGATTCGTCGAGCATGCAGCGCAAGGTGTCGATCGGTGAAGAGTAGGGCGCGCAGCGATTGCGCAGTTCGGCGATGTTGCTGGTGGCGCGTTCGAAGTAGTCCTCAATCAGCAACGGTTGATTTTCCGCCTCATAAAAGGCCATGCCGATGCGGCCGATACTCGGTGCGTTGATGTAACCCTCAAAGCCTGGAGCGAGAATCTTGTCGCCAATCTGAATGGCCAGTGGCTCAGGCAAAAAGCCTTTGACGCGGATGGCGAGGACTTCTTCGTTGGCCAGTTTTTTTATGCACGTCTCATCGAGACGCTCGACGTCTAGCATCATTTTTTTAGGTCCATCTATCGATAGTCAACGGAACCTGCGAATGCGGTTCCCCGGCGTCGGACGTTGCGTGAGGCCGCGTCCGAAATGCTCAATCCACGCTGTAGTGGACAGACAACGTGCCTTTCTTCTGCGAAAGGGACGCGATCGTGACAGTGCCCAGATCCTTCAGGCTACGTACATGGGTGCCGCCACAGCCATAGGCGGGCAGTTCACCGAAACCGATTTCTCGCGCACCTTCGCGCAGCGAGGTCAGGCGCGGCAGATCGTGCTCGATCCACTGGGCGATTCCGTGTTGAACGGTCTCTGCATCGACTTCCTGCGCGCCATCGCCGGGTTTGAATTGCACTCGACCTTCGTCCGGCCAGTGGTGTGCCTTGATCGGCATCCAGCCCAACGCCTGAACGAAATGCCCGATCAAGTGGCCGGCTGAATGCATGCGTGTATTGAAGTTTCGGCGCTGTTCGTCGATGCGGATACAGGTCATGCCGAGCGCCACCGGGCGATCGACAAAATGGATGATCCGGTCCGGCTCCTGTACCACGCGCAGCACCTGGCTTTCACCGATCCAGCCGGTATCACAGGGCTGGCCGCCGCCCTGCGGGTGAAACAGCGTGGCGCGTAATACCACGGCGAATTCGTGCTCTTGGGGCGTGCAGTCGAGGACTTCCACATTGGCCTTGAGGTCATCACTATGGAAAAAGAGGCGAAGCGTCATATTCCATGCCCTTATTAAAGTTTCTTTTTTTATTATATGAATCGTGCAATAACGTGATAATCCGTTCAAACATCAAAGGACTTGTGCGCTGTGAGCATCAATCTGCCGCTACCGCTGCTCGGTGAAATGGCGATTTTCGTCAAAGTCGTGGAGACCGGCAGCTTCTCTGAGGCCGCTCGGCAGCTGGGGTCATCGCCGTCAGCGGTGAGCCGCAGTATCTCGCGCCTGGAAAAAGCCTTGGCCACGCGGCTGCTGCAGCGCACCACGCGCAAGCTGCGTTTGAGTGATGGCGGCGAGGAGGTATTCAAGCGCTGTCAGGAAATGGTCAGCGCAGCCAAATCGGTCATGGAGATCAGTGGCCAGTTCACCCATGAAGCGGAAGGACTGGTGCGGGTCAGCGTACCGAAAGCGGTAGGGCGCTTTGTGATTCATCCGCACATGCCCGAGTTTCTGCGGCGTTATCCCAAGGTCGATGTTGAGCTGTTGCTTGAGGATCGCCAGGTCGATTTGATCGACGACCATGTCGATCTGGCGATTCGCATCACCGATCGACCACCGGCCGGGCTGGTCGGGCGGCAATTGCTGACCATTGACCACTTGCTCTGTGCCACGCCGCAATACCTGGCCGAGCACGGCACACCGACTCACCCGCATGATTTGCTCAATCACAGTTGTATCTATCTGGGCGAAACCCCGAGCGATGCGCGCTGGAAATTCAAGAAAGGCAGCAAAGCGGTAACGGTGGGTGTGCGCGGTCGCTATGCCGCCAATCACACCGGCGTTCGATTGGGCGCGGTGTTGCAACACATCGGCATTGGTAGCCTGCCATATTTCACTGCCCGCTATGCGCTGGAGCAAAAGTTGGTGGTCCAGGTGCTGCCGGATTGGACCTTCCTTGCGTCCTATCACGGCGGATTGTGGTTGCTGCACTCGCCGACGCGTTATCTACCACCCAAATTGCGGGTGTTTATCGACTATCTGGTGGAATGCCTGCAGAAAGAACCGACCTTGAGCAAGCCGGGCAAGTCAGGTGGTGCGAGTAACGCAGCCATGGCGTATGAATTACCGGAAAGCGAGGGATTGCTGTAACGCAGAAGCAAAAGATCGCAGCCTTCGGCAGCTCCTACAGGGGATTGCGTGAGTCCACTGTAGGAGCTGCCGAAGGCGGC
>NZ_AKJR01000270.1:0-7622 GCF_000282235.1 Pseudomonas sp. GM24
TGGCTTGCCAGCGATGGCGGCCTATCATTCAGCATTGAAGGTGACTGATCCACCGCTATCGCTGGCAAGCCAGCTCCCACAGGGTTTTGTGGTCATCATAAAGCCCGGAAACACAAACCCCGGCACGAGGCCGGGGTTTGTGATGTTCCCTTTACAACCTTAAACCAGCGCAGCAATCGCCGCGTTGAGGGTTGCGCTTGGGCGCATGGCCTTGCTGATCAGCTCGGCATTGGCGTGGTAGTAACCGCCGATGTCGACTGGCTTGCCCTGAACGGCGTTGAGCTCGGCAACGATGGTTGCTTCGTTCTCGGTCAGGGTTTTTGCCAGGGTCGCGAACTGCGCTTGCAGTGCAGCGTCTTCAGTCTGGGCAGCCAGGGCCTGAGCCCAGTACATCGCCAGGTAGAAGTGGCTGCCGCGGTTGTCGATGTTGCCGACTTTACGCGATGGCGACTTGTTGTTGTCGAGGAACTGGCCAGTGGCCTGGTCCAGGGTTTTCGACAGCACCAGTGCTTTCGGGTTGTTGTAGTTCACGCCCAGATGCTCAAGGGACGCTGCCAGTGCGAGGAACTCGCCCAGCGAATCCCAGCGCAGGAAGTTTTCTTCAACCAGTTGCTGCACGTGCTTCGGAGCCGAACCGCCGGCGCCGGTTTCGAACAGGCCGCCGCCGTTCATCAGCGGCACGATCGACAGCATCTTGGCGCTGGTGCCCAGTTCCATGATCGGGAACAGGTCGGTCAGGTAGTCACGCAGTACGTTGCCGGTCACCGAAATGGTGTCCTTGCCTTCGCGGGTGCGCTGCAGGGTGTACTTCATCGCGTCGACCGGCGCCATGATCTGGATGTCCAGACCGGCAGTGTCGTGATCCTTCAGGTAAGCCTGAACCTTCTCGATCACTACGCCGTCGTGAGCGCGCATTGGGTCCAGCCAGAAGATTGCTGGAGTTGCGCTTGCGCGAGCACGGTTGACGGCCAGTTTGACCCAGTCCTGGATCGGCGCGTCTTTGGTCTGGCACATGCGGAAGATGTCGCCGGCTTCAACAGCCTGTTCCATCAGCAGGTTGCCCTTGCTGTCGGTGACGCGAACCACGCCGTCAGCCTTGATCTGGAAAGTCTTGTCGTGCGAGCCGTACTCTTCGGCTTTCTTCGCCATCAGGCCAACGTTTGGCACGCTGCCCATGGTGGTCGGATCGAAAGCGCCATTGGCTTTGCAATCTTCGATCACAGCCTGGTAGATGGTCGCGTAGCAGCGATCCGGGATCACCGCCTTGGTGTCGTGCAACTGACCGTCGGTGCCCCACATTTTGCCGGAGTCACGGATCATTGCCGGCATCGAGGCGTCGACGATGACGTCGCTCGGCACGTGCAGGTTGGTGATGCCTTTGTCGGAGTTGACCATCGCCAGCGATGGACGAGCGGCGTAGACCGCGGCCATGTCGGCTTCGATCTGCGCTTGCTGCTCGGCCGGCAGGGCCTTGATGCGCGCGTACAGATCGCCGATGCCGTTGTTCAGGTTGAAGCCGATCTCGGCCAGCACGTCAGCGTGCTTGGTCAGGGCGTCTTTGTAGAACTCGGCAACGATCTGGCCGAACATGATCGGGTCGGAGACCTTCATCATGGTCGCTTTCAGGTGAACCGAGAGCAGCACGCCCTGGGCCTTGGCGCTTTCGATTTCAGCAGCGATGAACGCGCGCAGGGCGTTTTTGCTCATCACGGCGCAGTCGAGGATCTCGCCAGCCTGAACGGTGGTTTTTTCTTTCAGGACGGTAGCGGTACCGTCCTTGGCGATCAGTTCGATCTTCACGGCGTCAGCGGCGTCGATCAGGGCAGCTTTTTCGCTGCCGTAGAAATCGCCGGTGCTCATGTGAGCGACGTGGGACTTGGAGTCTTTGGCCCAGGCGCCCATTTTGTGCGGGTGCTTGCGAGCGTAGTTTTTAACCGACAGCGGTGCGCGACGGTCGGAGTTGCCTTCACGCAGAACCGGGTTCACGGCGCTGCCCTTGACCTTGTCGTAACGCGCCTTGGCGTCTTTGTCGGCGTCGCTGGTCACGGTTTCCGGGTAGTCCGGGAGGTTGTAACCCTGAGCTTGCAGCTCTTTGATCGCGGCTTGCAGCTGTGGCACCGAAGCGCTGATGTTCGGCAGCTTGATGATGTTGGCTTCAGGCGTAACGGCCAGGTCGCCCAGTTCGGCGAGGTGGTCGGCTACGGCTTTGTCGCCCAGTTGCTCGGGGAAGCTGGCCAGAATGCGCGCTGCAAGAGAGATATCGCGGGTTTCCACGGCGATATCGGCCGAAGCGGTGTACGCCTCGATGATCGGCAGCAGGGAATAGGTGGCGAGGGCTGGAGCTTCGTCGGTGAAGGTATAGATGATCTTCGAGCGGGTGGGCATATTCGGATTAACTCTCTCTTCTTTGCTAAAGCGTGCGCAGAAACTCGAGGGGCGCCGGGTAAGCGCGTTCGTTCAAAGTCATCCATGAACCGAATGTCGAGATTCTTCGCGGTGATGTTGGGTGCATCAGTAGAGCGTCAAGCAGTCGGACTGCGGTAACAACCCGACCAATCAGGCGGAAAGTCTCGTGCTAGAGAGGCCAGCCGTCGTGACCCTGTGGTCAGCGGGCGGCATTATACATAGGTAGCTGGCAATCTGCCGATGGTTCATATGCAACGATTCTCGTCCATTGGTCTAAAGGTCGCAGGGCGGGGTGGGGCGTAGAGTCGTCGCGAATGCTTGAGTTTGGCGCTTTTCCCTTTGCTTTCAGGCTTGTACGAAACGAGATGTAGCCGCGCCACGAACAGAGGGTTTGCGTGTTGATTTAACTGGGTTACGCTCGAACCAAGCCAGATGTTCAATCCAAACAATGGAGTTCAGCATGGGTTACAAGAAGATTCAGGTTCCAGCCGTCGGCGACAAAATCACCGTCAATGCAGACCATTCTCTCAATGTTCCTGATAACCCGATCATCCCCTTCATCGAAGGTGACGGCATTGGTGTCGACATCAGCCCGGTGATGATCAAGGTTGTCGATGCTGCAGTTCAAAAGGCATACGGCGGTAAACGCAAGATTTCCTGGATGGAAGTCTACGCCGGGGAAAAAGCCACTCAGGTTTACGATCAGGACACCTGGCTGCCTCAGGAAACTCTCGATGCAGTCAAGGATTATGTGGTTTCCATCAAAGGCCCGCTAACCACGCCGGTCGGTGGCGGCATCCGCTCGCTGAACGTGGCCCTGCGTCAGCAACTCGACCTGTACGTCTGCCTGCGCCCGGTGCGCTGGTTCGAAGGCGTGCCAAGCC
This sequence comes from Pseudomonas sp. GM24, assembly GCF_000282235.1. Lineage (NCBI taxonomy): Bacteria > Pseudomonadati > Pseudomonadota > Gammaproteobacteria > Pseudomonadales > Pseudomonadaceae > Pseudomonas > Pseudomonas sp. GM24. Next base: position 3,291 of record NZ_AKJR01000270.1, read on the forward strand.
CGGTGAAAAAGCCCGGCGACGTCGACATGACCATCTTCCGCGAGAACTCCGAAGACATCTATGCCGGCATTGAGTGGAAGGCCGGTTCGCCGGAAGCCACCAAAGTCATCAAATTCCTTAAAGAAGAAATGGGCGTCACCAAGATCCGTTTCGATGAAAACTGCGGCATTGGCGTCAAGCCGGTTTCGCTGGAAGGCACCAAGCGTCTGGCGCGCAAGGCTCTGCAATATGTGGTCGATAACGACCGCGATTCGCTGACCATCGTGCACAAAGGCAACATCATGAAGTTCACCGAAGGTGCCTTCAAAGAGTGGGCCTACGAAGTGGCCGCCGAAGAATTCGGCGCGACCCTGCTCGACGGTGGCCCGTGGATGCAGTTCAAAAACCCGAAAACCGGCAAGAATGTTGTGGTCAAGGATGCCATCGCCGACGCCATGCTCCAGCAGATCCTGCTGCGCCCGGCCGAATACGATGTGATCGCGACCCTCAACCTCAACGGCGACTACCTCTCCGACGCTTTGGCGGCGGAAGTGGGCGGTATCGGTATCGCGCCGGGCGCCAACCTGTCCGACACCGTGGCGATGTTCGAAGCGACCCACGGTACGGCGCCGAAGTACGCCGGCAAGGATCAGGTCAACCCGGGTTCGCTGATTCTCTCGGCAGAAATGATGCTGCGGCACATGGGCTGGACTGAGGCGGCGGATCTGATCATCAAGGGCACAAACGGCGCCATTAGTGCCAAGACTGTGACCTATGACTTTGAGCGTCTGATGGACGGGGCCAAGCTGGTTTCGTCTTCGGGCTTTGGCGATGCGCTGATTTCGCATATGTAAAACGCGGGCACATAAAAACCGCCTGATTCTTCATTGAGTCAGGCGGTTTTTTATTGCTTGGGATATTCAGGTGAAGATCAGTCAGCTCACGCTTTGGCTGTTGCGGCAGCGGCAGCGGCAGCGGCAGCGGCAGCAGCAGCAGCAGCGGCGCTGACAGCTGCACTATCAATGGCACTGGATGGTTCGACTGACTGGATGTTTACGGCATGCAGCCCCTTGGGGCCTTGGATAATGCTGAAAACCACCGCCTGCCCGGCCTTAAGGGTTTTGTATCCGTCCATCTTAATCTGAGAAAAATGAGCAAAAAAGTCGATCTCTTTGCCATCCTCATCGCGGCCTTCACGGGCGTCGGTATTGATAAAGCCGAATCCCTTGGCATTGTTGAACCATTTCACCTTGCCGACAGCCATGCTCAAATCCCTCTGCAACAGACTCCATCGCTGGAGTATCATCCAATTCATCCGCAATCTAATCCGTTAAAAGGATTGACTCCGCGGATCTTTTTTACCCACTGTGGGCTCTATTGGTTGTAACACCGTTTTCCCGATAGTCAAGGTGACCGGGCAGTCGGAGTTGAAAACGCGTACAACCGCCCCCACCACTGTATTTGCACAACTGACGAACCTTTCTTTCCATGCATGCAATCAGCCAGATTCGACTAACATTCAATCAGGATCGCCCGCTTCTCCAAAAGGATCTTCCACAGGAGCACGACGACGATTCGGCAGGCGTTGCTGTTCAGGAAGCAAAGCCTGCGTTACAGGCGCCGCCGATGTACAAGGTGGTTTTGTTCAACGATGACTACACACCGATGGATTTCGTCGTCGAAGTGCTCGAGGTGTTTTTTAACCTGAATCGCGAGCTGGCGACCAAGGTCATGCTGGCCGTCCACACAGAAGGACGGGCAGTATGTGGAGTGTTTACCCGCGACATCGCCGAGACAAAGGCCATGCAGGTCAACCAGTACGCCAGGGAAAGCCAGCATCCGCTACTCTGTGAAATCGAGAAGGACGGTTAATCGCCGACCACTTGGGTATGAGGTGAAGCTATGTTAAACCGCGAGCTCGAAGTCACCCTCAATCTAGCCTTCAAGGAGGCTCGTTCGAAACGTCATGAATTCATGACCGTCGAACACCTTTTGCTGGCCCTATTGGACAATGAGGCTGCCGCCACCGTTTTGCGTGCCTGCGGCGCAAACCTCGACAAACTCAAGCATGACCTGCAGGAGTTCATCGACTCCACCACGCCATTGATCCCCGTTCATGACGAAGATCGCGAAACCCAGCCAACTCTGGGCTTCCAGCGTGTACTGCAACGTGCTGTTTTCCACGTACAGAGCTCGGGCAAACGCGAAGTAACCGGCGCCAACGTGCTGGTTGCCATCTTCAGTGAGCAAGAGAGTCAGGCAGTGTTCCTGCTGAAACAGCAGAGCGTTGCGCGCATCGATGTCGTCAATTACATCGCACACGGCATTTCCAAAGTGCCGGGGCATGGCGATCACTCTGAAGGTGAACAAGATATGCAGGACGACGAGGGCGGTGAGTCTTCTTCTTCAGGCAATCCTCTGGATGCTTATGCCAGCAACCTCAACGAACTCGCGCGCCAGGGTCGTATCGATCCGCTGGTCGGTCGTGAATCGGAAGTCGAACGTGTCGCGCAGATTCTCGCGCGTCGGCGCAAAAACAATCCGCTGCTGGTCGGTGAAGCAGGCGTGGGTAAAACCGCGATTGCCGAAGGTCTGGCCAAGCGCATTGTCGACAACCAGGTGCCGGATCTGCTGGCCGGTAGTGTTGTTTATTCGCTGGATCTCGGTGCTCTGCTCGCGGGCACCAAGTATCGCGGTGATTTCGAGAAGCGCTTCAAGGCGTTGCTCAATGAATTGAAAAAACGTCCGCAAGCCATTCTGTTTATCGACGAGATCCACACCATTATTGGTGCGGGCGCTGCGTCGGGCGGGGTCATGGACGCTTCGAACCTGCTTAAGCCGCTACTGTCGTCTGGCGACATTCGCTGCATCGGTTCGACCACGTTCCAGGAGTTTCGCGGCATCTTCGAGAAGGATCGTGCCTTGGCGCGTCGCTTCCAGAAGGTCGATGTCGTCGAGCCATCGGTGGAAGACACCATTGGTATCCTGCGCGGCCTGAAAGGGCGTTTCGAACAGCACCACAACATCGAATACAGCGACGAAGCGCTGCGTGCCGCTGCTGAACTGGCGTCGCGCTATATCAATGACCGACACATGCCGGACAAAGCCATTGATGTTATTGACGAGGCGGGCGCCTATCAGCGTCTGCAACCGGTCGAGAAGCGCGCCAAGCGTATCGAGGTGCCGCACGTCGAAGACATCGTCGCGAAAATCGCGCGGATTCCGCCTAAGCACGTCACCAGCTCCGACAAGGAGTTGCTGCGTAACCTTGAGCGTGACCTGAAGCTGACGGTGTTTGGTCAGGACGCGGCGATCGATTCGCTGTCAACCGCGATCAAGCTGTCTCGTGCCGGCCTCAAGTCGCCTGACAAGCCAGTCGGTTCGTTCCTGTTCGCAGGCCCGACCGGTGTCGGTAAAACCGAGGCCGCACGACAACTGGCCAAGGCGTTGGGGATCGAACTGGTGCGTTTCGACATGTCCGAGTACATGGAGCGTCACACCGTATCGCGTCTGATCGGTGCGCCTCCAGGTTATGTCGGTTTCGACCAGGGCGGTCTGTTGACCGAGGCGATCACCAAGCAGCCGCACTGCGTATTGCTGCTCGATGAAATCGAGAAAGCGCATCCGGAAGTCTTCAACCTGCTGCTGCAGGTGATGGACCACGGTACGCTGACTGACAACAACGGGCGCAAGGCGGACTTCCGCAACGTGATCGTGATCATGACCACCAACGCCGGTGCCGAAACGGCTGCGCGGGCTTCGATCGGTTTCACCCATCAGGACCACTCGTCTGATGCGATGGAAGTGATCAAGAAGAGCTTCACACCGGAGTTCCGTAACCGTCTGGACACCATTATCCAGTTTGGTCGCCTCAGCCATGAGGTCATCAAAAGTGTGGTGGACAAGTTCCTTACCGAGCTTCAGGCGCAGCTTGAAGACAAGCGTGTGCTGCTTGAGGTCACTGATGCCGCGCGGAGTTGGCTGGCGGCGGGTGGTTATGACTCGGCAATGGGCGCACGTCCGATGGCACGTCTGATTCAGGACAAGATCAAGCGTCCGTTGGCGGAGGAGATTCTGTTTGGCGAGCTGGCCGAGCATGGCGGTGTGGTGCACATCGACATCAAGGATGGTGAGTTGACGTTTGACTTCGAGACTACCGCAGAAATGGCCTGATGGCCTTGGATCAAGAGGGCGCCTTCGGGCGCCTTTTTGTTATTTGTCGTTTGGGTTTTTTGGGTGAGTATCCGTTGCTGCGGTGATGGCTTATTACGGTTTCGCCCTTACGGCGACTCACTTTTTTTCAAACGCCAAAAAAAGTAAGCAAAAAACGCTTGCTCCTACGTGCGGCCCGCT
>NZ_AKJR01000271.1:0-21530 GCF_000282235.1 Pseudomonas sp. GM24
GCCAACCCGAAGTACGACTCGGAATCCCTGCTGGCCAACGCCAGTGAGACGCTGAGTTCTGCCTCGGAAATGCTCAACAACTTCGCCGCCGCACTCGACCCCTCGCACCGCAAAACTGCGTTGGGCATTGCGCAGGTGGTGATGTTGGGGGAGTTGGCGGTGAATCAGGCGTTGGATAACGTTGAGGTGAAGGCGTAAAGCCTGTCCCGCCATGGGCAGATGAAATGCTCTTTCGCTGATAACAAAAAGCCGTCACTTCCAGGTGACGGCTTTCACTCGCAGATCTAGCCAAACTGACTAGCCGACTCAACCGCAGATTTCGGCTTCCTCAACCGCGTCAACTGGTAAGCAATCGCCAACCAGAAAAACCACCCCGGCATCACCATCAGCGCAATCCGCGTATCAGGCCGTAACGCCAGCAACCCCAGCACAAACCCCAAAAACGCCAACGAAAACCAAGCCATCGGCACGCCGCCGGGCATCTTGTAAGCCGATTTCGCATGCAGATCCGGGCGTTTTTTGCGGTAGGCGATGTAAGACGCGAGGATGGTCGACCAGGTGAAAATCACCAGAATCGCCGACACGGTGGAGACGATGGTGAACGCGGTCATGACTTCCGGCACGATGAACAGCACCAGCACGCCGACCAGCATCAACAGCGTGGTGAACGCCAGGCTCAGCAGCGGCACGCTGTTGCTCGACAGTCGGCGGAATAGGCCGGGGGCGTTGTCTTGGTTGGCCAGCCCGAACAGCATGCGGCTCGAGGAGAACACACCGCTGTTGGCCGAGGAGGCCGCGGAGGTCAGGACCACGAAGTTGACGATGCCGGCGGCTGCGGGAAATCCGGCGACGAGGAACAGTTCGACAAAAGGGCTCTTGACCGGGGAGACCTGTTGCCACGAGGTCACGGCAATAATGCAGGTCAGTGCCAGGACGTAGAACAGGATGATCCGCAACGGAATCGAGTTGATCGCTTTGGGCAGGGTTTTCTCTGGCGAGCGGGTTTCGGCGGCGGCGGTGCCGATCAGTTCGGTGCCGGCGAAGGAGAAGATCGCCATTTGAAATCCGGCGAAGAAGCCGAACAAGCCGTTGGGGAATGCCGCCTGTTTGTCCACCAGGTGACTCAGGGACGCGGTGACACCGCTGGGCGAGACGAACGAGCTGGCAATCAACACGGTGCTGACGCCGATCAGGGTCACGACGGCAATGATCTTGATGATCGCGAACCAGAATTCCACTTCACCGAACAACCTGACGGTCAGCACGTTGAGTGCGAACAGGGTTGCCAGCATGCCGACGGCGGGTATCCACGCCGGGACGTCGGGGAACCAGTACTGGAAGAATCCGCCGACCACGACGGCGTCGCCGATCACCGCCACGCTCCAGCTCAGCCAGTACGACCAGCCGAGGAAGAATGCCGCGCGCGGGCCGAGGTAGGCGCCGGCGAAGTCGGCGAAGGTTTTGAAGTTGAGGTTGGACAGGAGCATTTCGCCCATGGCGCGCATGACGAAAAACACGAACAGACCGATGATCATGTAGATGAGGATGATCGACGTGCCGGAGAGGGCGATGATCTTCCCGGAACCCATGAACAGGCCGGTACCGATGGCGCCGCCCATGGCCATTAACTGGATGTGACGATTGCTGAGCGTGCGCTGCAGCGCGGGCTGTTCAGGCAGCCCGGAAGGGGTCGATTTCATTGCAAAACCTCTTGATTTTATGTTTTTGAGTTTTGGCAGAAAGTAGGTGTCGAGCGTTCTTGTTAGAGGTGCAGCGGCTAATCACAAGGTCAATCGCCCCCCGTGGCTTGGGGGCGGTCATGACCGATCAACTGACGGTGCGCAGACGCGAGGTTTTGGCCGGTTGTGGATCGAGCAACTGGAAGAGGTTTTTGATGTTGGCCGGCGTCGGCACCAGGTGGATGCGCTGGCCGATTTGCTGTGCCTGCGCCAGGTCTTTCAGGTAGCGCAGAGAGGAAAAGTCTTCCAGGGCAAAACCCACCGAATCGAACACCGTGACCTGCGTGTCGTTCTCGCGCCCGGCCACTTCGCCCAGCACAATGCGGAAAAACTCGATCACCGGGGAATCGGCGTCCAGTTGCTGAATGTCGCCTTCAATGCGCGTTTGCGGCTCGAATTCGACGATGACCCGGGCGTTGCGCAGGATGTCGGCGTGCAGTTCGGTTTTACCCGGGCAGTCACCGCCGACCGCATTGATGTGCATGCCGGGCTCGATCATCTCCGGCGTCAGAATGGTTGCGTAGGCTTTGTCGGCGGTGACCGTGGTGACGATGTCCGCACCCTTGACCGCGTCCTTCACCGAGCTGGCCAGAATCACGTCGATGTCCGGGAACGCGGCGAGGTTGTGCTTCAACTTGAGTGAAGCGTCACGATCGATATCGAAGATACGGATTTCGTTGATGCCCAACATTTCGTGAAAGGCTAGCGCCTGAAATTCACTTTGCGCACCGTTACCGATCAGGGCCATCGAGGTCGCACCCGGGCGAGCCAGCGATTGCGCCACCAGCGCGGAGGTGGCTGCGGTGCGCACGGCGGTGGTCAAGGTCAGTTCGCTGAGCAGCGTCGGATAGCCACTCTGCACATCGGCCAGCAGACCGAAGGCCATGACCGTGAGCAAATTCTGCTGGCCGTTGTTCGGGTGGCCATTCACGTATTTGAACGAGTACTGCTGGCCGTCGTCGGTGGGCATCAACTCGATCACGCCGTCTGCCGAGTGGTTGGCCGTGCGCGGCGATTTATCAAACTGCGCCCAGCGAGCGTAATCCGCTTCGATGTAGCCGGCCATTTCGCGAATGGCGCGGCGGATACCGACTTGGGTGAACAGGCGTGCAGCATCATCGACATCAATAAAAAGCGTCATGGTCTTATTCTCCGATTCAGATATTGAAAGGCTGTAGAGCGCGGGCTGGCTCAGCTGCGTTTGCTCTCGAAACCGTGCAGCACGTTGACGGCGTTGATGCCGATTTCATCGACCATGTAGCCGCCCTCCATGACGAACAGGGTCGGGCAGCCGACGCTGGCGATCAGTTCACCGATGCCGATGAAGTCCTCGCTCTCCAGCAGGAAGTGGCTGATGGGATCGTCCTTGAACGTGTCGACACCGAGGGAAATCACCAGAACTTCAGGCGCGAACTGCTGGAGCTTTTTGCAGGCGTGGAGCAGGGCGTTGCGATAGCTCTCCCACGTGGTGTTTTTCGGCAGGGGATAGTTGAGGTTGTAACCCTCGCCGACACCCGCGCCGACTTCGTGGCTGTAGCCCGAGAAGTACGGATAGGACACCGCCGGTTCGCCGTGCAACGAGACGAACATGACGTCGCTGCGCTGGTAAAAAATGTTCTGCGTGCCGTTGCCGTGATGGAAGTCGACGTCGAGCACCGCGACACGTTTGGCGCCCTGGGTGATGGCTTGTTGTGCGGCAATGGCGGCGTTGTTGAGGTAGCAATAACCGCCCATGTATTCGCGTGCGGCGTGATGGCCGGGCGGGCGGCACAGGGCGAAGGCACTGTCGTGGCCTTCGTCGAGCAGGGCCAGGCCAGTGAGGGCGATGTCGGCGCTGGTTTTCACCGCTTGCCAGGTCGTCGCGGTGATCGGCGAACCGGCATCCATCGCATAGAAACCGAGTTTGCCGTCGATGAACGTCGGCACCTCTTCGCCGGCCAGATCGCGCACCGGCCAGACCAGCGGCAAGGCGTCGTGAGTGCGACCGGTTGCGCTCCATTCGGCCCAGGCAGTTTCGAGAAAACTGACATAGCGCTCACTGTGCGCGTTGACGTAGCACGAGCGATCAAACGCGCGCGGCTCGACGATCTGCCCGAGGCCGACTTGCTTGACGCGGTTGTGCACGGTGTCGGCGCGACTTGGTTGTTCGAACGACGGTTTGAGCACGCCGTCTTTCAATTCGGTGCCGTGGTGCAAACGGTGGGAATCACTGAAAACTGTAAACATTCTGCGCATCCGTTATTGTTAGCCAGTGCAAATATTCTGTTCCGGCTGGGCTGCGCTTTCTTTGCTTTGTGTTCGTGATTAAGTCGATTATTCGGGAGTTTTTACTCAGGAATGGCGTCATGCAGAAAAAAATATCCAAACGCATCAGCCTCGACGAGACCGACCTGGCGATTCTTGAGTTATTGCAGGAAGACGCGAGTATTTCCAACGCTGAACTCAGTGAGCGGCTGTCGCTGAGCCTTACGCCGTGCTGGCGGCGGCGCAAGCGCATGGAGGAGGCGGGAGTCATCAAGGGCTATCAGGCCAATCTGGATCGGCGAATGCTCGGGCTGGATATCATGGCGTTTGTGCACATTCGTTTTTCCACCCACGCCGACCACGCGCCGGACGCTTTCGAGGCGGTGATTGCGCAATTGCCGCAGGTGGTGGCCTGTCACAAGATCACCGGCGATGCCGATTATGTGTTGCAGGTGTTGGCGGAGGATCTTGATCACTACAGTGACTTTATTGAGCAGGTGCTCAGGCGTCAGGTGGGGATTGCGTCGATCCAGTCCAGCCTGGCGTTGCGTGAGGTCAAGTCCGGTAGCCGTATCGCTATTCCCAAGCCGGGAAAGGACTGAGTCGGCAGGCATTTAATCAGCCTTTTCAACTGCGGTTTACCCGATAGCGATGTGCCACAAATCGTGATGGCAATGCGTCATCACGCCGCTCAAAAAGTTCAACGATTGTACAAAAATATAAAGTTGTACAAGTTTTCGCAAAATTACTAGCATCCCTCCAGACACCTTTGCTGAAACGATAAATCCAGCGTGCAGACGCCCTGTCTGCGACGTGATGGTTTTGTCTGCCGATGCTCGCGTCGGGTTTCTTTTCGACGCTTCAACCGCATCCGCATTTTGCATTCCCGGGACAGCTGGAGCGTCCCGTATTACGCCTTGGATGACGACCCCCGAATGTCTGGACGGTGACTGTGGTCACCGGAGATCAATTTTTTGTGCCTGGCGTTTCGCGTCAGGGCGTTTGAGGCTGAATATGGCAGTTGCATCGAATTTCCTCGGAGATATCAAAGTTTCCCGCAAGCTGGGCACCGGCTTTGGCATTCTTTTGCTGGCTGTTTTGGCGGTGGCCTTCATTGGCTATAACAGCAACAGCGTGCTGGTTGATCGCTTGAGTACGACGCGTCTGATCGGCACGTTGAATGACGCGACGCAAGATATGCGGCTGTCCGAGAAACAGTACGAAGCCGCCGCTGACGCAGCGTTCGCCGATTCCTATAACGCTCAGTTGAATGTCTTGCAGGGGCTTGTCAGCAAGGCCCTGGAAACGTTGACCCGCGCTGAAAACCAGCAAGCCTTGAAGGCCTTGCAAACCACGATTGTCGCCTACGACCAGAAGGTCAAACGGCTGATCGCTGCCGATAAGTCGACCACCGATGCTCTGAAACCGCTGACTGCACTGTCGGACAAGTACGCGCAAACTTTTGCCGGCATGCTTGAGGCCACCACCACCAGTGCGCTGGCGTCTGCCGATGGCGAACGTGTTCGGGATCTGCGCACGGTGGCCGACTTGCGCAATGGCATGACCACGTTTCGCCTGATGTTGCGTCGTTACATTGCGGTGCCCAACGACGCGAACAAAAACCTGCTGATGGAAACCATCGATACCTTTTTGAGTGATATCACCAAGGCGCGTAGCAACTTGCCGGCGACCCTGTCGAGCCAACTGGAAGAAGCGCACGCCGGGATGCGTCGTTATCGCGAAGTATTGGTGGAAGTGGCCGGGCTGTTTGAGCAGAAGCAGAACATGCGCGAGCAGGTCGACCAGGAAAGCAAGGCGATGGACAAGATCATGAATGGCCTGATGGACACCCAGCAGCGCCTGGCGCGTGAAGATCAGCACTCAGCCTTTATTCAGATCGCCGTGTTGACCGTGTTGGCGCTGGTGATCGGGCTGATTGCTTCGGTGGTCATCTCGCGCCAGATCACTGCGCCGCTGGCGCTGACGGTTGAACTGGCTCGACGGATCGCCAAGGGCGACCTCACGGTACAGGCCAAATCAAACCGCAAAGACGAGTTGGGCGATCTGCAAAATGCAATGCAGGACATGGCGCAGAACCTGAACACGCTGGTGCAAGGTATCGGCAATGGCGTCACGCAGATTTCCACTTCTGCGGAAAAACTCTCGGCCATGAGCGAGCAGACCAGCGCGGGCGTGCGTCAGCAAAAAAGCGAAGTGGATCAAGTCGCCACGGCGATGCACGAAATGGCTTCGACGGTGCAGGAAGTTGCGCGTAACACGACCGATGCGTCCGCCGCCGCGACCTTGGCCGATCAACAGGCGCGCCACGGCAGTACGGTGGTGAAGCAGGCGACTTTGCAGATCAGTGAACTCGCTGCGGCCATTGAAGCGTTGGGCGGCGCGATGAACGTGCTGTCCCAGGACAGTGAGCAGATCGGCAAAGTAATCGATGTCATCAAAGCCGTCGCCGAGCAGACCAATTTGCTCGCATTGAACGCCGCTATCGAAGCCGCGCGAGCGGGAGAGCAGGGGCGTGGGTTCGCCGTGGTCGCAGACGAAGTGCGCTCGCTGGCGCAGCGCACGCAGGACTCGACCAAGGAAATCGAAGCGCTGATCATCACCCTGCAACAAGGCGCGCAAGCGGCGTCGACACTGATGGCCTCCAGCCGCGAGCGCACCCTCGATACGGTGGTGTTGGCGCAGAAGGCCGAGCTGGCCATTACCGAGATCAATCAGTCCATCGGTACGATCCAGGAGATGAGCCTGCAGATCTCGGCCGCTGCCGAGCAGCAAAGTGCCGTGGCCGACGAAATCAATCGCAGCATCGTCAGCGTACGGGATGTGGCTGACCAGTCGGCTGTTGCCAGTGAAGAGAGTGCGGCTGCGACGGTTGAGTTGGCGTCACTGGGGCAGGACTTGCAGCGAATGACTGCGCACTTCCGCACTTGATTTTTGGAACGATGAACCTGCGGCGATTTCGAATATTCAAGCGTCGCAGGGCTACCGATGGGGCGTGGTGAGCAGGTGACTCGGTTCAACAGCAGTTTTTTACCTATAGCCAAGCAAGGTTATAACCCGATATCAGGGGGTGTCATGACCGACTTTCCAGAATCATTCGCGTCTCGCGGAGGCTGCCAGGGCTGTCAGGACAAAGGCGTGCCGGACATGGATTTCGCCTTCGCTTTTCAGCCCATTGTGGATGTGCGTGATCAAACGATTTTTGCCCATGAGGCCTTGGTTCGCGGCGTGAAGGGTGAGGGCGCCTTGTCAGTTCTGGAGCAGGTCGACGATCAAAACCGTTATCGATTTGATCAACTGTGTCGAGTGCGGGCGATTTCCACGGCGGCTGAGTTAGGGATGACGCAGTACTTGTCGATCAACTTTTTGCCGAATGCCGTTTACCGTCCACAAATGTGCATTCGCAGCACGCTGGAATCGGCGCGTGCTCACGGCTTCCCACTGGAGCGCCTGATCTTCGAGGCGGTGGAGGGCGAGCACGTTGAAAGCAATAAGCACTTGATGAATATCTTGCGTGAGTATCGTGAGTTTGGGTTCAAGACGGCGATCGACGACTTTGGCGCAGGCTATTCCGGCCTTAACTTGTTGGCGGATTTTCAGCCGGATTTGATCAAGCTGGATATGGCGCTGATCCGCGATATTCACCGTGACCGGGTTCGCCAGACCATCGTGCGTAATGTGGTGAACATGTGCAGAGAGTTGGACGTGGAGGTGATCGCCGAGGGCATAGAAGTTGCCGATGAAAGAGACTTTCTCGCCGATTGCGGCATTTACCTGATGCAGGGGTACTGGTTCGCCAGGCCTGCCTTCAAATCATTGGCGCAGATCCCGACAAGTGCGTGGCTGAAGCGATGATCGCTTTCAGCTCGCGCTGATCCGCTCGATAACCTGGCTCAGCGCCGGACGTTTGTTGAGCCTTTGGCGTTGGTAATCCCCTGTCGATGAGCAAAGTTTCATCTTGCCGGGTTCGGCGCAGGCCTAGGATGTTGGCACAAGATCGTCGCTTTTCATCCCGAGGGGAATCGTGCCATGCGCCTTAATGTCGTCAAAGTGCTGTTGATTACTGCAGCGGTATCGGTGTTGAGTGCCTGTTCGGGCGCGGGTGGCCTGACCACCACCAGTTGTTTCTCCAGCGACTGTCAGTCGCCGGAGGGGCGCAACGCCAATACGTTGAAGTTTGGCGGCAACAGTATTGGCAGCAGTCTCAATCAGTACAGCTCCGGCATGTTGCATGACGATTAAGGATTACTGCGCGGCAGGTACGGCAATCCACTCGCTAAGGGTCTGCTGATACTTGCCGGTGACTTTGCTCAAGTGCAGCCACTGATCGACGTACAGTTTCCAGCTGATGTCATCGCGCGGCAGCAGATAAGCCTTCTCGCCATATTGCATGTACTGATGCGGATTCACCGCGCACAAGCCCGGTTTGAGTTTCTGCTGATACAGCGCTTCCGAGGCGTCGGTGATCATCACGTCGGCCTTGTTGTCGAGCAGTTGCTGGAAGATCGTCACGTTGTCGTGCAGGGCCAGTTGCGCCTTGGGCAGGAAGGCGTGGACGAAGGCTTCGTTGGTGCCGCCGGCGGGTTCGACCAGACGCACAGCGGGCTGGTTGATCTGTTCGACGGTCTGGTACTTGCTGACATCGGCGCAACGCACCAGCGGGATCTTGCCGTCGGTGTCGAGGGTATTGCTGAAGTAGGCTTTTTTCTGCCGTTCGAGTGTCACAGAGATGCCGCCCATGGCGATGTCGCACTTGCCGGCCTGCATGTCCGGCATCAGGGTTTTCCAGGTGGTTTGCACCCATTGCACTTTGACCCCGAGGCTGTCGGCCAGCGAACGGGCCATGGCGATGTCGATGCCTTCGAAATCGCCGTCGGGGCGTTTGAAGGTGTAGGGCTTGTAGTCGCCGGTGGTGCACACGCGCAACTGGCCCTGTTGCTGGATGCTGTCGAGGTGCGAAAGGGTTTGCTCGGCATGGGCGCCGGCGGCCAGGGTCAGCAGGCCGCAGAGGATCATCGTGCTTTTTAGTGTTGTCATTGCGATCGGGGCTTCTGATAAGGACGGTGGCCCAGTGTAGTGAAAGGCTTTCCCGGGTGTCATCCTGCTTCCGGGCTTAACGTGCCGAGCCACGCCACCAGTGCCACGATCAACAATGCGATTGCCAGTTCAACTACCACGCTGCGCCTTAGCGCATTGGCCGCGATGGCATGCTGCCCATCGCGCAACGATTGTTGCAGTGACGGGCCAAGATGAAAGCGATTCAGCGCCGCCAACACCAGCATCCCGGCAAACAGCAGAACTTTGATCGCCAACAGCATCCCGTACGTGCCGAGCAACACGTCCTCCAGCTTCGGGCCGACGATAAACAGGTAATTCACCACGCCAGTGAGCGACAGCGTCAGCACGATCACCGCACCGATCCACTCAAAGCGCCGAACCGCAAACGCCAGCGAACGAATGCGAGCTTCATCGAGCGGCCCCCGCGCCATCAACACTAGCGCCAGCATCGCACCCAGCCACGCACCCGCTGCGAGCAGGTGCAGAATGTCGCTGAGAAAATGCCAGAACCGCAGTGCTCCGTCGTCCATCGCCCCGTGTCCGCTCCAGGCCAAAGAGGCGAGGGCGACAGCGCCGGCAATCGATGCGAGCCATAAACCCGGTCTGATCAACAGCACAATCAGGGCAATCATCCGCAGCGCCCACGCCAGCCCGACGTCGGTTTCCAGCAGCATCATTTGCAGATGCGGCCACAGCGCCGCGAGCGCCGTTTCGCCGCTCATGGCGCGGGTCATCAGCACCAGTCCCGCCATCGACAACAGCGCCCCGATCAACGCCATCCCGCGCAGCATCGGCCGCAACCGCAGCAGCGCATCAGTGCTGTACAGCGCAAACAACGCCAGCCCGAACAACAGCAGCAAATCCACATACAACGTAAACCGCAGGACGATGTTGATCAGCTCAGCCATCGCTTACTTCACTTTGAACGTGACGTTGCCGGTGATCGGGTGCGTGTCGGAAGACACCGCGCGCCATTGGACTTGGTAGGTGCCGGCGGGCAGCGGCGCGAGCGGGGTGATCAGCATGCTTTTCGGGTCGCTGCCGGCGCTGACTTTGGCTTTCATCGGCATCGGTGAGTGGGCCATGCCGGGCATCTCGGTCATGACCAGTTTGGCGCCGGAGAATTGGGTCAGCAGGTTCTCGGAAAAGTGCAGTTCGATCTTGCCGGGCGCGGCGCCGTCGGCACCTTCGGCGGGCGTCGACGACAGCAGTTTCGGGTGGGCTTGAGCGAGGCTGCTGAGGAGCAAGCCGCTGGCGAGTACAAGGGTGATTTTCAAGGTGCGCATGCAAGACCTCTGGGTTGTTTTCTATTGGAATTCAGAACCACATCCGCACGCCAAGCACGAGCCGCGCTTCGCTGCGATCCTCGCCTTCGTCGCGGGCGTAATCGGCGCTGTTGCCGTAGGTGCGGTTCCACGTCACGCCGATGTAAGGCGCAAATTCGCGGCGGATTTCATAGCGCAAACGCAGGCCGACTTCGCTGTTGGATAGCCCGGAACCGATGCCCCGTTGCGCATCGTTTTTGCCGTAGACGTTGAGTTCGGCGGTGGGCTGCAGGATCAGGCGATTGGTCAGCAGGATGTCGTAGTCACCCTCGAACCGTAGCGCGCTCTGGCCGCCTTCGCCGATGAACGCAGTGGCCTCGGCTTCGAAGTTGTATAGCGCCATGCCCTGCACACCGAACGCGGCCCAGGTCTGCGGCGCGCCGGGTTTGAAATCTTGACGCACGCCGCTGACCACATCCCACCACGGCGAAATCGCGTGGCCCCAAAGCGCCTGAATCTCGGCGTCTTCGGTCTTGCCGTTGCTGCGTTCACCTTCGGAGCGCAGCCACAGACGGTCGATGTCACCACCGATCCAGCCGGACAGATCCCAGGCCAACGCGCTGCCGTCATCGGCGTCCTGCCATTCGAGTTTGTCGGCGAGGAAATACGTGTTGATCGCGCTGTCGTGGACTTGATGGCCGCCGGGGCTGGTGAACACGGCGGCGCGGTCGGCGTCGGTCAGTGGCGGTATCGGCGTGCGACTTTCGGTCGGGGCGGCGGGCTGCATCATGCCGTCGTCCATACTCTGCATCCCGGCATGATCCATGCCGGACATCTGGCTGTGGTCCATGCCCGGCATGTCGTTGGCGGCTATCGCCGAGCTGCCGATCAGCAATAAAGAAAACGCTGTGAATCGAGTCATCATCGGCCCCTTCATTCTTCTACCCGCACTTCGCGGAACATGCCCGTTTCCATGTGGTACAGCAGGTGGCAGTGATAGGCCCAGCGACCGAGTGCGTCGGCGGTCACGCGGTAGGAGCGGCGGGTGCCGGGCGGCATGTCGATGGTGTGTTTGCGCACTTGGAAGTCGCCGTTTTCGTCTTCTAGATCACTCCACATGCCATGCAGGTGAATCGGGTGGGTCATCATCGTGTCGTTGACCAGCACCAGACGGATGCGCTCACCGTACTTCAGCCGCAAGGGTTCGGCGTCGGAGAATTTGATGCCGTTGAACGACCAGGCGAATTTCTCCATATGGCCGGTCAGGTGCAACTCGACCGTGCGGCTCGGATCGCGGCCATCCGGGTCTGCGAAGGTGCTGCGCAGGTCGGCGTAGGTGAGCACGCGACGGCCGTTGTTGCGCAGGCCGAGGCCGGGGTCGTTGAGTTTCGGCGCGGTGGTCATGGCTTGCATGTCGACCAGCGGGTTGTCTGTTTCGCTGTCGGGATGGGATTGCATCGGACCCATCGCCGAGTGATCCATGGCGCTCATGTCCATCGAGCCGTGATCCATGCCACCCATACCCATGTCGTCCATGCTCACCAGCGGGCGCGGATCCAGAACCGGTACGGGCGCCGATAGCCCGGCGCGAGTGGCGAGGGTGCCACGGGCAAAACCGGTTCGGTCCATGGCCTGGGCAAACAGGGTGTACGCCTCGGCGTCCGGCTCGATGATGACGTCGTAAGTCTCGGCCACGGCGATGCGCAATTCATCGACGCTGACCGGTTTGACGTGCAGGCCGTCCGCCGCGACCACGGTCATTTTCAGCCCGGGAATACGTATGTCGAAGTAGGTCATCGCCGAGCCGTTGATCAGGCGCAGGCGCAGTTTTTCGCCGGGGCGGAACAACCCGGTCCAGTTGTTATCCGGCGCGTGGCCATTCATCAGGAAGGTGTAGGTGGCGCCACTGACGTCGGCAATGTCAGTGGGGTTCATCTTCATCTGCGCCCACATCTTGCGATCGGCGACGGTGGCGGCCCAGCCTTTTTCGCTGACGTCATCGATGAAATCGCCAACGGTGCGTTTGTCGAAGTTGTAGTAGTCGGACTGTTTTTTCAGGGTCTTCATCAGGCTGGCCGGGTCTTCGTCGCTCCAGTCACTGAGCATCACCACAAACTCGCGGTCGTAGTGGAATGGCTCAGGGTCTTTGGCGTCGATCACCAGCGGGCCGTAGACGCCGGCCTGTTCCTGTAGCCCGGAATGACTGTGATACCAGTAGGTGCCGTTCTGCCGCACCTTGAATTGATAGACGTACACGCCACCCGGTTCGATGCCGTGAAAGCTCAGGCCCGGTACGCCGTCCATGTTCGCCGGCAGCAGAATGCCGTGCCAGTGAATCGAGGTGCTGGCGCTGAGCCGGTTGCGCACCCGCAGCGTCACCGTGTCACCCTCGCGCCAACGCAGCAGGGGGCCGGGCAAGCTGCCGTTGATGGTCATCGCCGTGCGTGGGTTGCCGGTGAAGTTGACCGGGGTTTCGCCGATGAACAGCTCGAAGTCGCTGCCGCTCAGTTCATCCAATTGACCGGGCGCATTCAGCGCCCATACCGGCGTGCGCCACAGGCCGAGGCCGCCGAGCAGGCTGCCGGCGGCGAGGCCTTTGACAAAGGTGCGTCGTGATGGGTTGGAAGGCATGCGCTGGAAATCCCCGTTTGACTCATGACGGGGAGGCTAACCAGTGCCGGCTTTCAGTTGGCTGAGGCGGGGATTACAGATTTGTCAGCTTCAGTTTCAGCGAGATGATCGGCCAGATCCCGCGCCTGTTGTGACGCCGCGAGCCGCGACTCACGATCAATGTCTTCGCCGAGAATGGTCTTCTCGACGCGCAACTCATGCACATCGCTGATGCCGATAAAGTCGAGCCATGCCGCGACGTAGGGTTTCTGAAAGTCGAAGCGTTCGGCGGGTGTGGCCGACTGCGCCGAGAAATCCATCCCGCACGCATAGGCGCCCACGGCGATTTTGTTTTTCAGCAGACCTTGCAGGCCATGCTGCGGATCGAAGCTGAAGAGGATGTCTTTCTGCGACACCAGGTCGATGAAGTGCTTGAGTTTGTAGGGAATGCTGAAATTCCACAGCGGTACTGACAGCACAATCAGGTCGGCACGATGCAGGTGCGCGGCGAGGTGCTTGAGTTCGTCCCACGCCGATTGCTGGGCGGGTGTCAGCGGCGTACCGCTGAGGCCGGCGTACTTGGCGTTCATCGCGTCCTCGCCGAACTCCGGCAGCGGCGTGCCCCATAGATCAAGGGTTTCGACGAGGGTCTGTGGATGATGTTGCCGATAGCGATCGATAAAACTGCGCGCCACTTGCAGTGACGCGGAGCGTGTTTTGCGCGGTGAACATTCGATGTGCAGAAGGGTGGTCACGTGAAGCCTCGGCAGTCGGGGGAGAGAGTGCGAGGCATTGCAACATAGCGCGCTTCAAACTATAAATCGTTAATAAATCGACCATTGATCACGTATCTCACTATGTTTGACGCCTTGCTGCTCAAGACCTTTGTCACCGTTGTCGATGAGGACGGCTTCAGTCGTGCTGCTGAAAAACTGCATCTGACGCAGTCGGCGGTCAGCGGTCATCTGCGCCGACTCGAAGAGCAAGTCGGCAAACCGCTGCTCAAGCGCACTACCCGTTCTCAGCAACTCACCGCCGACGGCGAGCGTTTGATCGCCTATGCGCGGACGATTCTGGCGCTGAACCGCGATGCCTGGGCGCAGCTCACGCGCACGCCGTTTCAGGGGCGGGTGCGGATTGGCGTGTCCGAGGATTTTGTCGAGGCGCGGTTGTTGCGCGCGTTGCAGGATTGCGCGGCGCAGCATCCGGGTATGCAGATCGATGTGCAGGTGAACATTCCGGGAACGTTGCTGGGCCAGATGCAGCGGGGCGATCTGGAGATGGTCATCGGTTCGCTCTGTGAAACCGGCGCGTCGGGGCGTTTACTCTGGCAGGAACCGCTGGTGTGGGCGTGGGCCACCCAGCCTGTCACACACTTACCGGCGCCTTTGCCGCTGGCGCTGTTTCCCGAGCCTTGTCCCTATCGCGAGGCGGCGCTGACGCGGTTGGCTCAGGCGGGCATTTCCCAGCGCACCGCGATGCTGTGTTCGAGCACCGCCGGGTTGCGCGCGGCGGCGCTGTCCGGATTTGCCGTGGCGCCGATGCCGGCGAGTCAGGTGGGGCAGGGGTTGACCGCGCTGGGCGCGGAACAGGGCTTGCCGGATTTGCCGGATGCGCAGTTCCGCTTGTTTGTCGCGCCTCACGCTGATCCGCAGATGATCGATGCGGTGTCGCAGGTGATCGTCGAATTTTGCTCCGCGCGGCGGCAGTGACGCGGTTTACAGGCCGAGACCTTCCTGCACCGCCAGCAACAGATTGTTTTCGGTCAGAGCGATGGCATCCAGCTGCTGGCCTGTTTCAATCGACTGCATCCACCAATGGCTTTCACCGTGCTCATCCACGGTACGTAGCAGATAAGTGTCTGTGGCTGACGGGTTGATCTGCACTCGCCCGGCGCCATCCTCGGTAAACCGCGCAATGGGATCGAATGTCAGGGTTTGATGATTGGCTTCGATCACCAGTTGGTCGATGGCGTAATCGTGGGATTCACCATCGGGTGACGTTTCGCAAACGTGGGTCGGATTGCGCCGAATCTTCAACCCGACCTCGGTGACCGGTTGCAGCCACGCCTCAATGCGGTGGTACAAGTCATACACCTGCGCCGGCCAGCAATCGATCTCCAGCGCGGCATCAGCATGAGTGTGCCGGGTTTGCTTGAGTTTGGCGGCGAGTTCGTCTGCTTTACTCATTTCGGATCCCTTGGTTTGATGTCTGCCTGTTAATCGTAGACCTTTCAACGGCGTACGGCGTTGCCTTGCGTCATGCGCTTGCAACACAAGCGTGTCGAAATCAGCGCTGGCCAAGTCGGTCAGGATCGAAAACCATGGACGCAGGCGTCCCAAAGGAGTGGGTACATGAAAAAGCTGTTTACAATTTTGGCAGTGATTGCGCTGACGGCCGGTAGCATCGGTTTGAGTTCGGCGCGGCAATCGCAGTCGAGCAAGGCCCAGACGGAATCGGTCGCGGGGGTATTCGATTACTACCTGCTGGCGTTGTCCTGGTCGCCGACCTTTTGTCTGACCCACAAAGATGACTCGCAGTGCACGGGCAAGGGCTACGGCTTTGTGTTGCACGGCTTGTGGCCACAATACGCCAAGGGTGGCTGGCCGGAATCCTGCCCGCCGCTGACCACGCTGAACGCGGCGCAAACCAGCCAGGGCCTGACGCTGTTCCCGACCAAAAAACTGCTCGACCACGAATGGTCCAAACACGGCACCTGCAGCGGCCTCGGCGCGATGGGCTATCTGGACGAAGCGGACAAAGCCGTGGCAGCGGTGAAAATCCCCGATGAGCTGCAACCGTTCAGCTCCTCGTATTACTTCGAGGCGCAGGAAATTGCCGACCTGTTCCGCAAGGCCAACCCGGGGATTCCAGCGGATGGCATCGCCGTCATTTGCAGCGGCCCGGAACTGTCGGAAGTACGCGTGTGCATGAGCAAAGATCTGCAGTTCGGCGCGTGTGGCAAGGGCGTGAAAACCCAGTGCCGCGCGGGGGATATTCGGGTGCCGCCGTCGCGCTAACCTGAGCGGTTTCCACGTATCAAAAAGGCGCCCGATCGGGCGCCTTTTTTGGTCTGGAGGTTTGAAGTACCCGGCGAACTCCCGCATGCTTGCACCCCCGAAAGGATGACCACGTTACATTGCAAGGAGCTGTTCATGAGCGGAAAACCCGCCGCCCGCGTCACCGATCCAACCGCCGGTCCATTGCCGGGACATGGCACCAATCCCATAGCCAGTGGCTCCCCGAATGTGAATTTCGACGGCTTGGCGGCTGCGCGAATGACTGACAAATCCGCCTGCGGCAGCCCGATTACCGGTGCTGTCCCGTCTATATCGTCGGCCATAGCCTCGGCGGCTGGAATGGTGCGCACCTGTCCAAAATAATGTCGGATTGGGGTTACAAGGTTCAGATGCTGATCACTCTGGATCCTGTGGGTGAAGGGGCTTTGGTGTGGCTGGGCTCAGACATTTATCGCGAACGTCCCGCGCCAGTTTCGGTTGATTGGATCAATATCTAGGCAACACCTTCCAAGAGAGACCCATCAGACGGGGTCGCGGACTTCGGGGAAAAATGGATTATCTCCTGCGGACCGTCAATTAACGTAAATGTCGACACGAATCACGCTAACGCACTGGGATTGCTAAACGCCCCAATCGCTGATGGTAAATCTGCAAGTGACTTGCTGTTTGATTCAATCATGAAGGAGTTTTCGTGATGTACAGGTTTTTCCTTTGTGTGGTTCTGGCTGTCTGTTCGGGATGTGCAAAGGACCATTTACAGCCTCCGGCAAATTTAAGTTATGTGTCCGTAGATAGGTCGAGTTCCCTTTTATATGTCATCAAATATCAATCCGATGTGGATGTTTTGAACCTGTTTGGCCGAGGCGAAAGGCAAGGGATGGCTTCGGGGACATTGAGGTGCGCGTTAGCGGATGACCACGATTTTTCTGTTGGTAAAGCTATTCAGTTTTCTGCGGTGGGGCTGGTAGATTCTGATATACGCGAAAACGGCAACTCCAAATTCTCCTTTTCGACCAGTACATTCATCACTGAAACATCCAGCGACCGAAGTACGGAGAGAGATCTGTCAGCGGCAGAACTGAACCAACTCCTCGCCAACAAACAACAAATCCCCTGCAAAGTCGTCGTCACCGCCTACGGCTACAAACCCTACTACTCAAACACCATGAACATTCCCGTCGCGGATCTGCTGCGGGAAATCAACAAACCCCAATGATAAAAACGGGGGGGATTTCAGGCGAATCCCCCCGCATCCACCCCCAACTCCCCACGCAAAAACTCCACCAAACCACGTTGCAACCCGGTCAAAACCCCATCACGACTGACCAACGCCAATTCCGTCGGCGCCAGTTCCGGCAAATCCGTACACACCTGATGCTCAGGCAACACCGCCGACACTGGCAGCACCGACACCCCCAACCCCGAGGCCACTGCCGCTTGAATCCCGGTCAGGCTGTGACTGCCGAACGCGACCCGCCAGGGGCGCTGGGCAACATCGAGCAAACGAATGGCGCGCTGCCGATACAGGCAGCCTTGCGGAAACAACGCCAACGACAACACGCCAGTGGACGAGTCAAATTCCGCACCTTTGACCCACACCAGCCGCTCCGGCCAGGTTGCCCATGCCGGGCCGCTGTCGGGTTCACGTTTGATCAGGGCGATGTCGATGTCGCCGGCATCCAGACGCTGGCGCAGGTCGAGGCTCATGCCGCTGATCGTTTCCAGCCGTGCTTGCGGATGGCTGCGGGTGAAGCCGGCGAGAATCAGCGCCATGCGCCGCGCGTCGAAGTCTTCCGGCATGCCGATCCGCAGGATTTCCAGATCGAGGTCGCTGGCCAATGCTTCGGTGGCTTCAGCGGACAGCGCCAGTAATCGGCGCGCGTAATGGATCAGTAATTCGCCGTGTTCGGTGACGGCGACATTCAGCCCGGTACGGTCGCGCAGCAACAGGGCGTGGCCGACCAGCTCTTCGAGTTTGCGCACCTGCTGACTGACTGTCGACTGAGTGCGGTGCACGCGCTCGGCGGCGCGGGTGAAGCTGCCTTCGTCAACCACGCAGACAAAGGTTTTCAGCAATTCCAGGTCCAGCATGGCGGCGCTCTCGATAGTGGGTATTCAACTGACGATTGGCTATTTATTTAATTTCACACTATCACTGGGCGCTCATAAGCTGAAGTCCTCACCACGGAGGACTCGACCAATGACACTCATCCACACCCCGCGCCCGCAATGGCTGACCTTCGATTGCTACGGCACTTTGATCCAATGGGACGAAGGCCTCAAAGCTGTGGTCGGCGAAATTCTCAGCGAGAAGGGCGAACATCAGGTCGACGCCGGGCACCTGATTGAAGTCTATGATCGCCATGAACATCGCCTCGAACAAACCCCGCCGCACCGATCGTTCCGCGAACTCAGCACCCTCGGCCTGCAATTGGCCCTGGAAGAATTGGGGCTGCCCAGCCTGCCTGAAGACAGCCAGCGTCTGGCCGCCGCCATCCCGAAAATGCCGCCGTTTGCCGAGGTGATCGAAACCCTTGCGCAGCTCAAGGCGATGGGCTTCAAACTGTGCATCGTCTCCAACACCGACGACGACATCATTGCCGGTAACGTCGCGCAGCTCGGCGGCCACATCGACCGGGTGATCACCGCGCAACAGGCTGGCGCCTACAAGCCGGCGCCGCGCCTGTTCGACTACGCTCATGAGCAGTTGGGCGTCAGCCGCGCAGAGGTGGTGCACATCTGCGCCAGCCCGATGCTCGACCATACGGCCGCGCGGGACATGGGCTTTCGCTGTGTATGGATCGATCGTGGCACTGGTCGCCAGATGCTGGCGGACTATCGCCCCGACGCGATCCTCAACCGCCTCGATCAAGTGTTGCCGCTGTTCAAATCCCTCGGTTGGTAACGGAGAATCGTCATGGCTCACACCCTGACTGCCAGTGCGCGGGCCGCACGCCCGACAGCGCTGAACCTCGACACAGAAGCCATCATCACCGCGCGCACTGAGCTGGCGGCGTGCTTTCAACTGGCCGCGTTGCATGGCCTGGAGGAGGGCATCTGCAATCACTTTTCGGCGATGGTGCCGGGGCACGACGATCTGTTTCTGGTCAACCCCTACGGCTATGCGTTTGCCGAAGTGACCGCGCAGAATCTGCTGGTCTGCGACTTCGACGGCAATGTGGTTGAAGGCGAAGGCCTGCCGGAAGCCACGGCGTTTTACATTCATGCGCGTCTGCACAAGCAACTGCCGCGAGTGAAAGTCGCCTTCCACACCCACATGCCTCACGCCACGGCGTTGTGTTTATTACAAGGGCCGCCACTGTTATGGCTGGGGCAGACCGCGCTGAAGTTCTACGGGCGCACGGCGGTCGACGAGGACTACAACGGCCTGGCGCTGGACGCGTCCGAAGGCGACCGTATCGCCGGGGTCATGGGCGACGCCGACATTCTGTTCCTGAAAAATCACGGCGTGATCGTTGCCGCGCCGACCATCGCCGAAGCCTGGGACGACCTCTATTACCTGGAACGCGCCGCGCAGGTGCAACTGCTGGCGATGGCCACGCAACGGCAATTGAAGCCGGTGCCCCACGCCATTGCGCAACGGGCCTATGAGCAAATGCGCGAGGGCGATCCGCAAAGCGCGCGGGCCCACCTGCACAGTGCGATGCGGCGCCTGGCCCTTCACAACTGACTAACCCTAAAGGAGCGATCGAAAATAAATCGGCGAACAGCGATCATCCAAACTGGTTGTGCGCCGATATACCTGAGCGGGACCGGGGCGTTTGCCCCGTAGATTCCGGTGGGCTACGCTCACAAACATAAGGGTTTTGCCGCTGGCGCCCTTGTCGTACCTGCCCAGGACTTGCTTTTGCCTATCCCTATTCACGATCCGCATCAGGCCCCCGGAGGCACCCTTAAACGCCTGCCGCTGCGCAAAGCGGCGGTGTTGTTTATCGTTGCGGTGGGGTTGTGCCTGTCCGGTTTGCTGTACCTGCAACTGGAGCAGTCGCGTCGTCAGGATCTGGCCGTGGCGAAAATGGCCTCGAGCAACCTGACCCGGGCGATGGCGCAGCAGGCCGAAGACACATTCCTGGCCGCCGATCTGGTGATGACCAGCCTGGTCGACTGGATTCAGGATGACGGTTACGGCGCCGCGCAGAAGCCGCGTTTGCAGAAAACCTTCGCCCGGCGCGTGCAGCAACTCGATCAGCTGCACGGCATTTTTCTCTTCGACACGCAGGGCCAGTGGGTGATTACTTCATTCGCTGATCTGCCCCGTGGCAATGGCGTGGCCGATCGCGAGTATTTCAAGTTCCACCAGCAGAACGCCTCGACGCTGGCGCACATCGGCCCGGCGATTCGCAGCCGTGAGAACGGCGAGTGGATCATCCCGATTTCCAAACGCGTCAATGATCACGCGGGCAATTTTCAGGGGGTGTTGCTGGCCGGGATCAAGATGTCGTATTTCGACCGCTTTTTCGAAAGCTTCAGCCTCGATGATCAAGGCATCATGTTTCTCGGCTTGAGTGACGGCACCTTGCTCGCCCGTCGGCCGTTCGATGAAAACCTGATCGGCACGTCGCTGGCGCAAGGGCGGATTTATCGCACGTTACTGCCTGAGGCGGCGGCCGGCACGGCGATGATCAACTCGGTGGTCGATGGCGTGGTGCGTTTGTATGGTTATCGACGCTTGTCGGCGTATCCGCTGGTGGTGTCGGCGGCGACCTCGCGCGACACGATTCTCGAGGGTTGGTACGCACGGGCCTTCCAGTCGAGTGTGATTGTCGCCTTGGTGATTCTTGGCGTCGGCCTGTTTGGCTGGGTGTTCATTCATCAGGTGCGCGATGGTGAACGGATCGAAAAAAACCTGCGCAAAGCCCAGCGTACGCTGGAGCAGATCGCCACTCACGACAGCCTGACCGGGTTGGCCAATCGACGTTTGTTCGAGCGCTCTCTGGAAGTCGAATTCGCCCGTGGCGCTCGGCAGGTCAGCCCGGTCAGCCTGATCATGCTCGATATCGATTTCTTCAAGCGCTACAACGACGCCTATGGTCATGTCGCCGGGGATCATTGTCTGACTCAGGTCGCCCAAGTGCTGCAGACGTGCTGCCAGCGCAAGTCGGATCTGGCGGTGCGCTACGGTGGCGAGGAGTTTGCGGTGCTGTTGCCGGACACCGACATCAACGGCGCACTGGCGATTGCCGGGCAGATCCGGCGCAGCGTGATCGACAAACACATCATCCACAGCGGCTCGCCAACCGGGTATTTGACGGTGAGTCTGGGCTGTTATTCGTTTATTCCGAGCGGCAATGACAGCTTGGAAGTGTTTATCCAGCGTGCCGATGCGGCGTTGTATCAGGCGAAAAATGCCGGGCGCAATCGTGCGGCGGTGTTGTCACTGGACAGCGGCCTGGCCGAATTGATGCGCTCCGATCGCTGACCCAGAGCCTGGCACAAACCCTATGGGTGAGAGGGGATTGTGTGATTGTCGCAGGAACTTGTGGGAGCTGGCTTGCCAGCGATAACGGTCGGTCAGTCAAGGAAGATGTTGACTGTGCTGACGCTATCGCTGGCAA
>NZ_AKJR01000272.1:0-6396 GCF_000282235.1 Pseudomonas sp. GM24
TCGTGGCGATTATGGATTCAGCGCAAATCGCTCAGGTCGGTGTATTTCCTGAACATCCCCCATTCAGTCCCCTCTCCTGGGGGAGAGGGCTAGGGTGAGGGCGAAAGTTCTGGCTCAACATGCGCAACCGAAGCCGCCTCCAATGTTCGCAACCCCACCAGCACAACCACCACCATCATCAATCCCGCACCAATAGCCACCGCAAATCCCGCGCGCGCGCCGAAGGCATCAATAACCAACCCTGCCAGCATGCCGCCCAGCGCAACACCAACGCTGATACCGGTAGTCATCCATGTCAGCCCCTCCGTGATCCGCGACGGAGGAATAATGATCGTCCCCATTTTCATCACCACGACCATCGTCGGCGCAAATGAGATGCCGGCGATAAACAGCGCCGCTGTCAGCACATAAACATCCGTTGCAAAAACAGGCAGTACACCGGTGAACGCCGTCACCAATATCCCGATCAGAAACTGTTTTTCAATCGCCAGGGAAACCCTCATCGCACCGAACGTCAAACCCGCCACCAGTGAACCGAACGCATAGGCCGCGAGGATAAAGGTCGCCGACGCTGGCCAGCCCTGCGCATTGGCGAACGCGACGACGGCCACATCGATTGCTCCGCCAATGACACCCATCGCCAACAGCGCCAGCACAATGGTGCGTACGCCGGGAATCCGCAGGGTTGAGCCGCCATGACTGGCGTGGCCCACGACAACTTTAGGTTCAGTCTGGCGTTGCAGGAGAAACGCCGTCACCCCGACGGCCAGCAGCCCGACCGCGACCAGTGGCCCCGCCTCGGCAAAGAAACTCACGCTCAAGCCGATCGCCAGCGGCGGACCGACGATGTAGGCCATTTCGGTGAGGACCGTGTCCAGCGAAAACGCCGTGTGCAACTGCGGCTTGCCCCGGAACAACTGCGACCATCGCGCGCGAATCATCGACGGCATGCTCGGCATCGTCCCCGCCAGTGCGGCCAGAACAAACAGCAGCGCGGCCGGTGCCCGCATGTAAACCGCAAGGATCAGGGCCAGCAACATGGCAATGCTGAACGCCGTGACAACGGGTAGCACACGGCTCTGGCCATGTTGATCGACCAGTCTCGAGATGTACGGGCCGAGCAGTGCGTTGGCCAGGGTGAACGTCCCGGCGACGGTGCCGGCCAGCCAGTAAACCCCGGTCTGCTGCACCAGCATGGTGATGATGCCGATGCCGATCATTGCCTGTGGCAAGCGGGCGATAGAACTCGCGAGCACTAACCCGGTGGCGCCGGGGGTCGTTAGCAGCTCGCGGTAGTGATTGGCCATGGTGTCTCCATTCGATATTCATCGCCGCTCAGCATCCGGCTGAACGCGTTGCCGACATCAAGACCTACGCGAACGTCAAAAGCAACCCTCACCCCAGCCCTCTCCCGGTGGGAGAGGGAGCTGACCGAGGTGTCTCGAGTCATCCATCGACCTGAAAGAACCAGTCGATTATGGATTTGGTACGGAGCGTTGAGGTCGGTGGATCGCTTTGACACCATTCCCCTCACCCCAGCCCTCTCCCAGAGGGAGAGGGAGCTGACCGAGGTGTCTGGCGTTGTGCATCGACCTGAAAGATTGTGTCGATTATGGATTCGGCAGAAATCGCTCAGGTCGGCGTATCTCGCAAGCATTCCCCATTCGGTCCCCTCTCCCTCTGGGAGAGGGTTAGGGTGAGGGGCTTTTCTCGCGGCCAAACAAAAACCCGCACACGGCGGGTTTTGTTTGTAACAAGTACAGCTTTCAGTCAGCCAAACGCCAGGTAGTCCCACCCTTGCCGTCTTCCAGCACAACGCCCATCGCCGTCAGTTGATCACGAATCCGATCCGACTCGGCCCAATCCTTCCCCGCACGTGCCGCCAGACGCGCCGCAATCAGCGCATCAACCTCAGCCGCATCGACACGCCCTTCAGCGCCCGCCTGCAGGAAGTCATCCGCTTCCAACTGCAACACACCCAGCACACTCGCCAGCTCTTTCAGACGCGCCGCCAGACCTGCCGCTGCATCAAGATCGCTCTCGCGCAGACGGTTGATCTCACGCACCATCTCGAACAGCACGGCACAGGCTTCCGGCGTACCGAAGTCGTCGTTCATCACCGCAGTGAAGCGTTCAACAAACGCTTCGCCGCCAGCCGGCGCCACAGTCGGCAGGCCTTTCAACGCGTGATAGAAACGCTCCAGAGCGCCTTTGGCGTCCTTGAGGTTGTCTTCCGAGTAGTTGATCGCGCTGCGGTAGTGGCTCGACACCAGCAGGTAACGCACGACTTCCGGGTGGTACTTTTCCAGCACGTCGCGAATGGTGAAGAAGTTGTTCAAGGACTTGGACATCTTCTCGCCATTGATGCGAATCATGCCGCAATGCATCCACGCATTGGCGTAGGTCTTGCCGGTGGCCGCTTCGCTCTGGGCGATTTCGTTTTCGTGGTGCGGGAACTCAAGGTCGCTGCCGCCGCCATGAATGTCGAAGGTCTCGCCGAGGCAGCAGGTGGACATCACCGAGCACTCGATGTGCCAGCCCGGACGCCCGGCGCCCCACGGCGATTCCCAGCTCGGCTCGCCCGGTTTGGCGGCTTTCCACAGGACGAAGTCGAGCGGGTCCTGTTTCGACTCGTCGACTTCGATGCGGGCGCCGATGCGCAGGTCTTCGATTTTCTTGCGCGACAGTTTGCCGTAGCCCATGAATTTGGCGACGCGGTAGTACACGTCGCCATTGCCCGGAGCGTAGGCGTAGCCCTTGTCGATCAAGGTCTGGATCATCGCGTGCATGCCCGGAATGTGATCCGTGGCGCGCGGTTCCATGTCCGGCTTCTTGATGTTCAGACGCGCTTCGTCTTCGTGCATCGCGGCGATCATGCGCTCGGTCAACGCTTCGAACGATTCACCGTTCTCGTTGGCGCGATTGATGATCTTGTCGTCGATGTCGGTGATGTTGCGCACGTAGGTCAGGTCGTAACCGCTGAACCGCAACCAGCGGGTCACCAGGTCGAACGCGACCATGCTGCGGCCGTGGCCGAGGTGGCAGTAGTCGTACACGGTCATCCCGCAGACGTACATGCGCACCTTGTTGCCATCCAGCGGCTTGAAGACTTCTTTGCTCTTGGTGAGCGTGTTGTAGATCGTTAGCACGTTATTTCCTTTGACGCTGAATCACTGGCCCCACGAATCACGCAGGGTCACGGTACGGTTGAATACCGGCTGACCTGGTTTCGAGTCCTTCAAATCCGCGACGAAGTAGCCTTCGCGCTCGAACTGGAACCGGTCTTCCGGCTGTGCATTGCCAAGCGATGGCTCAGCACGACAACCGGTGAGCACCTGCAGCGAATCAGGGTTGATGTTGTCGAGGAAACTCGCGCTGTCTTCAGCCTTCTCAGGGTTGGCCGAACGGAACAGGCGATCGTACAGACGCACTTCGCACTCGACGCTGGCCGCGGCCGGCACCCAGTGGATCACGCCTTTGACCTTGCGGCCTTCAGGGTTCTTGCCGAGGGTTTCCGGATCGTACGAGCAACGCAGTTCGACGATGTTGCCATCGGCGTCCTTGATCGCTTCGTCGGCACGGATCACGTAGCTGCCGCGCAGACGCACTTCACCGGCCGGTTCCAGGCGCTTGTAGCCCTTCGGTGGCTCTTCCATGAAGTCGTCACGGTCGATGTAGATTTCCCGAGCGAATGGCAGCGCGCGTACGCCCATGTCTTCTTTCGGGTGGCGCGGCAGTTCGAGGTTTTCGACCTGGCCTTCCGGGTAGTTGGTGATGACGACTTTCAGCGGACGCAGCACGCACATGGCGCGTGGCGCGGTGTGATCGAGGTCGTCACGGATGCTGAATTCGAGCATGCCGAAGTCAACCACGCCATCGGAACGGTTGGTGCCGACCATTTCGCAGAAGTTGCGGATCGATTTCGGCGTGTAACCACGGCGGCGGAAACCCGACAGCGTGGACATGCGCGGATCGTCCCAGCCATTGACGTGCTTTTCATCGACCAGCTGCTTGAGCTTGCGCTTGCTGGTGATGGTGTAGTTGAGGTTCAGACGGCTGAACTCGTACTGACGCGGGTGCGCCGGCACTGGCAGTGCGTCGAGGAACCACTCGTACAGCGGACGATGGCTTTCGAATTCCAGGGTGCAGATCGAGTGGGTGATGCCTTCGATGGCGTCCGACTGACCGTGGGTGAAGTCGTAGTTCGGGTAGATGCACCACTTGTCACCGGTCTGGTGGTGATGCGCGTGACGGATGCGATACATGATCGGGTCACGCAGGTTCATGTTCGGCGAGGCCATGTCGATCTTCGCACGAAGCACGCGGGCGCCGTCCGGGAACTCACCGGCGCGCATACGCGCAAACCAGTCGAGGTTTTCTTCTACCGAACGGTCGCGGAACGGGCTGTTCTTGCCCGGCTCGGTCAGGCTGCCACGGTACTCCTTGGCCTGCTCCGGGGTCAGGTCGTCGACATAAGCCTTGCCAGCCTTGATCAGCTCGACGGCCCAATCGTGCAACTGGTCGAAATACTGCGAGGCGTAGCGCACTGCGCCGGACCACTCAAAGCCCAGCCATTTGACGTCGGCTTCGATCGCGTCGATGTATTCCTGATCTTCCTTGGCCGGGTTGGTGTCGTCGAAACGCAGGTGCGTGACGCCGCCGAACTCCTGGGCCAGGCCGAAGTTCACGCAGATCGACTTGGCGTGGCCGATGTGCAGGTAGCCGTTGGGCTCCGGCGGGAAACGGGTGACGATCTGGGTGTGCTTGCCCGAGTCCAGGTCTGCCTGGATGATCGGCCGCAGGAAATTGACCGGCACGGCAGGGCCGGACTTGGCATTCGAGGTAGGGTCGACAGTGGGCTTGCTCATAGGATCCTTGACTTACATGTGCGCGGCCGCAGAGGGGGCCAGACAAAACAAAGCCGCTATCATAGCCGATGCTGTCAAGGGGCTGACAGAGCACGGCCTATAAAGGAGCGCATTTAATCGCAAGGATTTGGAAAAACTGCCTCGAAATTCGCGCCTGTCACGCTAAACTGCGCACCTTGGCCGATGGGCTGAACCGGTAACGGGTCGAAATGTCCCATTACCCACGAATTCCTTATAAAGAGTAGCGATCATGACTCAAGTCAAACTGACCACCAACTACGGCGACATCGTCATCGAACTGGACGCGGAAAAAGCGCCGATCACCGCTGCCAACTTCCTCGAATACGTTAAAAACGGTCACTACGAAAACGTGGTATTCCACCGCGTGATCAAGGGCTTCATGATCCAGGGCGGCGGTTTCGAGCCTGGCATGCAAGAAAAGAAAGACAAGCGCCCAAGCATCCAGAACGAAGCCGACAACGGCCTGAAGAACGAGAAGTACACCCTGGCCATGGCTCGCACCATGGACCCGCATTCGGCGTCGGCGCAGTTCTTCATCAACGCCACCAACAACAGCTTCCTCAACCACACCGCCAAGACCGCTCAGGGCTGGGGCTACGCCGTATTCGGTAAAGTGGTTGCCGGCACTGATGTCGTCGACAAGATCGAAGGCGTTGCCACTACCTCCAAGGCCGGTCACCAGGACGTGCCAAAAGACGACGTGATCATTGAGAAAGCCGAGATCATCGAAGCGTGATATTGCTGATTTCAGACTTGCATCTGGAAGAGGAGCGCCCGGACATTACCCGGGCGTTTCTGGATTTGCTCGCCGGACGCGCCCGCTCGGCGAGTGCGCTGTACATTCTCGGCGACTTCTTCGAAGCGTGGATTGGCGACGACGCCATGACGCCCTTCCAGCGTTCCATCTGCCAGGCCCTGCGCGAACTCAGCGACAGTGGCACGGCGATTTTCCTGATGCACGGCAATCGCGACTTCATGCTCGGCAAGGCCTTCTGTAAACAGGCCGGCTGCACCTTGCTGAAGGATCCGAGTGTCGTGCAGTTTTACGGCGAGCCGGTGCTGTTGATGCACGGCGACAGCCTCTGCACCCGCGACGTCGGCTATATGAAGCTGCGGCGTTATCTGCGTAATCCGATCACGCTGTTCATCCTGCGTAACCTGCCCTTGAGCAGCCGCCACAAACTGGCGCGCAAGCTGCGCAGCGAAAGCAAGGCACAGACGCGGATGAAGGCCAATGACATTGTCGATGTCACGCCTGAAGAGATTCCGCGGATCATGCAGGAATTTGGCGTGAAAACCCTGATCCACGGGCACACCCATCGCCCGGCGATTCACAAGCTGCAGCTCGGTGAGCAGGCGGCGAAGCGGATTGTGTTGGGGGATTGGGATCGTCAGGGTTGGGCGTTGCAGGTGGATGAAAGCGGTTACGCGTTGGCGCCGTTCGACTTCGCTCCGCCGCTGGCTTTGCCGCACGGCTGAAGATCGCTTCCCCCTCACCCCAGCCCTC